>DAIDKT010000055.1 GCA_027449905.1 Legionellales bacterium | reverse complement strand
CCAACGGACGCATTAAAAACCTTGTTTGATGGTAACTTGCCAGATGTCTTTTTTAATGCATAACCATATAAACACTGTGTCGCATCACCACGATCGGCCACGAAATGGCTGATTGTGGTGAATGGTTACCTAATTTTTTTATTTAAAGTACAGTAGATAAAGTTAACATCATCTTGTGCGGGGTTGATCTGCTTTAGATGGGAGTCTGATGGAGGTTTATGCTGATTATAGCCATCGATAGCTGGTGTCAGCTTTTCACTCGAATTCGCTGGATTGACTAATTCAGCGGGTATCTGCCTCAGACTGTCCCTGATCACCTGCTCATGAGAGAGTTGTGCAAACCTATTTGTGCTTATTGTGTATGGGGAGCCATCGATAACAATAGTTAAGGTCGCATCATTGTTACTAGATGACGGTTGATTTGTTAATTCATTGCACATCATGTCGATGGTGTTATCATCCAAGCCGTTAGTAATTTGGTTTCTTGTAAAGCTGAATTGATCTTTTTTTGTACTTGAGGAAAATGCTGTGTTGCGACCCATGGAATTGGCCCTTTAAATAAACAAATTACCCACTATATTGCCTAACAAAAGTCATTTTGTCAATTATTACTTCATGTTTCGCTTGGTATTGGCTCGAGAGCTGAGCTCTAATTCCATAAAATCAACCCATTCTCGGGTTATTAAATCCTTTTGATGGTTAGCCACATCAACGATCTGATCCAAAATTTTTTGAATCAATGCGGTGTCAAGGGTGAGAAGCAGCCGCTTTATCGCTTGTGTATCATCTGGTTTGAGAAATTGCTTGTTTGTCATGGCGTTAAAAAGTTGTTGATTCTGGCGTTCTGCATAACCATTGAATGGGTTAAATAACAAACCGGAATTTTTTTGAGTCAGGATGTTAGGCGACGTTTCGAGTAACGCTTTGCCGATAGCTGTGCGCAAGGGATAATCCTTAGGACTCATCTGATAGAGTATTGCTTCGATACGCGGGGTGTTAGGGTATTGTTGGATGGTCTGAAAATAACGGATGAATACCGTTTTCCATTCACCAGCTTTTTCGGCTGATTTGGCTAGGTTTGAGATGTAATTCACTTCATGATCAATTTTCTCAGCCAGCCTTTTTTCTTCACTTATTTTATGGATGACTTTTTTAAAAGCAGGCCATTCCGTTTTTGTCTCGCTTCGGCATTGAACAAGCTGGGTTTCATAAAAACCAAATTTTTCTTCACTGGCCTCATATATCCATCTTAATGATTTAGCCTGGTGCCGTAAAGCCAATAGCATGCCATTCAAGTAATAAACTTGTTCAATCAGACGTTGGTATGACTCGGATTTTAAGACATTATCTTCTCTGTGTCCTGCCATAACAGTATGGTCTAATGTCGTTACCCAACCTCCTTGATATTGATGATTGGCAATCATGTTTTCTGCTTCTTCAATCGTCATCAAATGCATGCTTAAGACATGATTTTGAAGCTGGCAATAAATACAATGAATAGGCTTTAACCCAGGCTCCAAGGGATTAGACTGTTCATTATAAAAAAGCATAAAATGATTAGAAGCCAAAAGATTATTGTCAAAAATATTGGTTTTACACCAGGTATTGAGTGTTTGCTCATAGGTTGATTGTCCGGTTAAAGGTATTTTTTGTTTTATTTTTTCTAATTCATCTCCTATCGTGGTATGCGAAGGTGTGATGTTGACCATCATCTTTTCTTTTACCTGCAACTGCGATGCGCACTTGGCATGATAATTTGTGCGGTTTTGGACGGTCGTAGAAAGGCTTTCGTGTCGACTTTGGAATGTCTTTTTTGCACAATAAGGTAGGGCTGTGTAGATAATACGCTGCATTTTTTCCTCCATAGCGTGCGTACTCGTCTCTTGAATGAAAGCTTGTTGTAGACATGTTTTCCACCTGCCTAGCAAATGAAAGGCATAGTCTTCAAAGTATTTCTGTGTAGACATCACTTCAGGAATAGCGCCATACGCCTCATACAATGAAAGCAAACGGTTATCTTTGATGAGAAAACTTTCAAACGCCTTAGCATAAGTTATCTGCATGTGAATGTCGTTGCTTTCTAGTTCATAAATTTTGCCCATCAAGTCTTTACGGAGGAGATTTTCTAATTTATTGGTAGTGTATCGGATGACTTCATGGCTCAGCTTATCGTTTCTGGTTTTTTTTATTTTTCTAACCAAACCATCGAGACTATTGATGCTGCAATCTTTGGGCATAATCATACTGATAGTTTGTGCTGATTCAATACTGCGCATGCGTGAGCACCCCTGAAAAAATGCATGTTGCTCATCAGCCAATACCAATGCAAACGCATCGAATTTTTGCTGGATATCGATGCCTAAACTATGCACTTGATCAAAATAAATGACATACGCTTCGGATTCACAATGGTCTAATTTTTGAAAAATGCTCTCAGGATTGCTTTCGCCAATGATGGTCGTCTGCCGAGGTTGATTGACCGCTAGCCCACAAAGGCGATTTTGCTCGTCAAAATACAACACATAACGAATATGCGGTTGCTGAGCGGCAACAAAGTCCGCGATGTTTTCAGCGACTTTAAGATTTGGTATGCCAGCAAAACGTGCACTGATGTCAATGATGGTTGAAAAAGTCCTTGCGTGAGAATTTTTTTGGTAATATTGATTCAATAATTCAAGTGGAGAATCAAAATCCATGAGAGTAATTTTGGTGTTTTTACTTTTTAATAAGTTTAAAAGATATTCATTATTGCCATTGGATAGGCTGGTATCAATGACAAAATCCGGATCATAACAGATCTCCTCATCCAGTGTGCCTGAAACCACAACCAAAGAATGATAGAGATCAACATGATGAAAAGCATCACTCGTAAGCGTGATGCCTTCTAACTCAATGAGCGGGAGTATTTCGGTTTCGAGTATGTCAAATAAGATATCAGTATTTTGATTGATGCGCTCTAAAAGCAGACTTAAGCTTTGTTCATCATTAAAATTAAATATATCCAGATCAAAATGAAGGCGTTGCATATCTGCATGAAATTTATTTCGAAAGTTGAGATCATTGGCAGCTCTCTCAAACCAAATAGCCAACAGCTCCTTCAATAACGCTTTGCTGATGCCTGTCTCCAATATCGTCTTGATGGTACAGTGTATGGTCACCCAATAAACACTAAATCGAGAACCCTCCCAGGACTCATTGTTGCCATTGTAAGGTATTGTAATGATTTTTTGTAATGCAGAGAGATCATGGTTCAATGAAGGCCCGTAATCAACATACAAGCGTTTTTTTTGAATTTTTTCATACAGACTTTCCCCGCCCAGATCATAGGCGCAGAGATGAAGTTTATAAAAAGCCAACCGATTTTTTAGCTCTGCAGTCAGCTCATTCAAAAAAGTCGCTTCTTGAGGATGCATCTGATGACGCAAATAGCGCGCAACATCTTTGTGCAAGCATTCAGGTATGCCTAACGTCAGTGGGCTGTTTTTATCACCCAGGAGTTTTTGAATGATTTCATGAATATCGTGCAGCTGAAAGGTATGAATAAATCGATGAAACTGAGTACATAACTCCAGGTGTTCTTGAGGAATCATTCGTTTTGTTCCAATTGAATAACACAACGAATGACTTGGAGATAGCACCAAATGACCTTCATCAATGATAACATCTGCCCTATGGCGCAAGAGTCGTAAAATTTGATGTAAATCAAACAGAAAAGGTCTAAATTTAGATAATTCGTCCTGGCTGGTTCCTGTTTGATATGCAAGATAAAGTAACTCGTTGTATTTTAGTGCTAGTGCCTGGTTTGACTCGGCGGACGTCACTAAAATATGCTGATCAGTAATCATGGTTTCAAACTGCTGATGTATACGCGATAGGATATTAGTCTGAAGATCACACTCAAGATTAAATTCAAAAAGAAATATTTTTTTTCCTAATTGGTTTAAAATAATGCGTTGAAAATCACGGTAGTTGGTTTTCAGCAGGGCTTGCGGTGTAACAATAATGGATAGCTGACAACCATTGGCTTTGTAATGACTTAATAGGGGGAGTGCCACTTTAGTTTTACCAATCCCCATGGGTAAAGAGAGCATGAATTTTGGGCCAGGGGGGGTGATAATTTTTGATAATGCATCAATTTGGTGCCGATAGAGTAAAATCCTCATACTTCTTTGTAAACTCATCCAAACTGGGGGCAGACTGTCTATATCATTGCGCGCAAGATGCACCAAGAGTTCTAAGGGTTCGCTTGTTTGGAGTAGCTCAATTGCTTTGATAAGCCATTGACAGGCTATCTCAAGCGTGACTGCCTCATGAATGGTTTGTTGGAGCTCCTGAATACCTTCATCGTCCAGAGTAGTCTGGAATTTATATTCACTATATTCTTGATGGGTATACAATGATAATAACGTGTCATGATTTAAGACTGGTTGCAAAAGATGAGCCTTAATCTTGCGTTGATGTTGTTGAGCTTGGGTCAAATCTCGCGGCGGTTGCTGAGCCAGATTTAGAGCCTTTTCCCATACCATCGCTACCTTATGTTGCAGCGCTGGTTCTTGTTTACGAAAGTAGCTTATCCAATAATCGCGGTCAAATCCTTGAGTAAATTTTTCAGCGATGTCTAATTTAGCAAGCCTTAGGTCCATTTTAATTTGCCCGGCCTTTTCAGGTGACATCGATCCTAATTCCCTTGCTTGATCTTGAAGCAGGCTAAATTCTTTCGGGATAGAAACTGTACAATCAACAGGCGATTTAATAGGGTTGGGCAATGCCAAGCGTTTAAGTTGAGGCGTATTTTGTTTTAAGTTATCGAGCAATTCACTATTTCTAATCAAAGTATCTTTGTGATATCTGCTTAATTTAGGCGTGTATAAAGGGGGTGGGGCCGTTTGAAGATAGCGCTTCAAAAGGCCTAATAAGGATTCTGATTTATCTATGGTTTTAAAGACTTCTGGCGCATGGTTCATGCGATACAGAATATTACCAATGACAAAAGAGAGTTTTTTTTGTGGTTCATTTGCATAGACGGGTAACAGCGCTTCAAGTACTTGTAATAATCGGTTTCTTTCGGCTTTTTTTTCTGGTTGAGATGCAATCAAAGCATATTCATAAAAATATGTTTCAAAGGTTTGACTCGACATATTGATTGACAGCGCTTGCAGGGCAGCTTCCTCTGAATCAGCGTGCATTGCCAAAGGATGGACTAAAAACGGTGTCTCTGTTTTATGAAGAGAATAGTCTAGCGTGTTCATGACTATCTCATCCCATGTATTGCTTGTCTCAATGCGGGACACACCACCGATATTACTCATTTCTCGTTTAATGGAGTTGATTTGTTGCTGGCTGATGACACCAAAGCGTTGTAATTTTTGCTCCGTCATCAAGTAATGCTTCATTTTGAGTTGTTTGTATTCATATTCAAATGAAGTAAAACCTAAGTGCACCCTATTTATTCTGTTTAATAAACTAAAGCGTTCTGCGTCATTAAGCAGCCAGGTAACAGGAAGCTCGCGGCGTAATCTTTGATAATTTTGATATAAGCCAACAAGCTGAGATTGTAACAATTTCTCAGAGTCGCGTAACGCATTTGGGAACGTGATCTCATTGCCCCGGTCATACCACATACATAACAGACTGAGGGCTTTAAGTTGGCAAGCAACATGTTCTGCTGAAGAGGATGTTGCATGTTCAATTTTATTCAGAGTGATACAGCGTAATTGATGGGTTGATTCTTGGTTTTGGATGCTCGCGACCACGGGACATTGGGTCGTGATCCAATATAGCATCCTGTACTCATCGACCTGGCCACTGAAAGCATTTTCCAATGAAAGTCTTTCAAGCAGTATCCACGCTTTTTGAGTTTGATGCGTTGCCATGTATACGTAACATAAATAGAGCGCATCTGAGGTGGATTGAGGTAACAACTCATTTTGTTGTATGTCACAAATAGCATAGTGTTCGGAATTTTTATAGCCAAAATTCTCAGTGTATTTATACGGAAGGGACACGAAGCTTTTTTTGTCATGAATGAGCGGGTAATAAGCACCAACTTCAGGGTTACTTTGATAATCAATGTAAAAGAGTTGTTCTGCCAGCAAACATTTTCTTATACCATTTTTTCTATTCTCTAACACGAGGCAAGCGACTTCCTGACTCAACGGGGAGTATTCAGGGGATAAAAGTCGATAGGTGGGATCATTTAAAAAAACAATTTCGCCATCAGGGTATCGCTCAAAATTTAATTCATAGCGCTCTAAGGACGTTATTCGTCGTCCATTTGGATAAGCCAAGCTGATAATAAAAGAAAAATCTTCAAACTGCGCAAACACGAGGTCATTTTCATCGTAGGAGAGTTCTCCTTGTTGATCCGGGGTTGTAAAATGTCCATTCTCTGCGTCAATCAATACCATTTTCCCATATCGTTCAATCATCATATTACTTTGCGTTGGGTCTTGGTTGGATGGTAATTTGAGCCATATCAACGTGTTTTTATCTCGATAGATGCGCGGTAATTCTAAATGTTTATCTTGATCTAATTGATAGCCATTGCGTTGCACAATCCAGGATGATGGGTGTTTGATAAATGTAATTTTTTTATTTTCTGACTGGGCTTGGAAAATGATTTTCTTTTCATCTGGACTTACCAAACAAAGCGATTGTTTTGAAAGGCCCAGAAGAGGTAGTAAATGATTAGAAATCAACTCCCTAGGCATACATTGTAAGCGTTGAGCGGAGAGATTTTCTAAATCTTTGTATATACCCATCGCTAATGGAGTTGCGAATTTAGTCCAGGTATGATCAAATACCGGCATGGAACGACGACTTACAACACAAGAACGTGCAGACTTACAAAAGCGCCATAAAAAAGAGCGCGATGGACGTATTCGAGATCGT
>DAIDKT010000054.1 GCA_027449905.1 Legionellales bacterium | reverse complement strand
TGCCTCCTCTGACACCGCATCGGTGAGAGAGCTAATTAAATCACGCGATATTTCTGTGCCATACAATTCTGATACATATTCTTGAATATCTCTGACACTCATGCCTTTAGCATACAATGCTAAAACCTGTCTATTCAGCGTTTTTTATTACGCCATGTGGGTCGTTTTGCTTCGATCATCGCGAGAGCACATTCTTTAAAGGTCATGACCCCTCAATGCTCCAATCATCAGGTATTTCCCGCTCTGGTTGTGTCGCAACAATCGCAATACATACAATACCTTCTTTATCTGCAATTTCACGATGTGGGGATGACATTAAACTTCGCTCATTCAATGAAACGTTTAGCATGTCTCCAAGTTTTTCGCGCAGAAGTTTGTGTATGCTTACCGCATTGTTAATCAGTTTTGTATCATCATAATCTATCTCACCATAATCAGGATATTTTTTAGAAGAAATAGCTAAATAATGCGCCAAATATTTTAACCAAATTGTTTTAGGCAATTGTTCTGGGACTAATATTACCGGATTATTTTTACAGCACTCCCTTACATTTCTTATTAGCTCAGAGGTCAAATTAATTTCAGCTAGCCTATAGGTATGTAAACGCCGTCTTGCTTGTTCAATATCCCTTTCTTTTTCTTTGTGTTTCGCTGCACGATTAATCTGAGCAATGGAATCTAACATTTTTATGGCTAATTTAGGTGAGACAAGACGTTGCAACGTTGTGAGATGGCTGCTAACTTTATTAACCCCTTCGTTATCTTGGGCCACTTGGTAAAGATATGTTTGCAGTTCAGCAACGCGTGTATGTAACGGGTTGCTTTCCCAGTCGATTGTATCGAAACTATCAAAGCCTATTTCAGAAATTGCTTGAAGCCAAGATAATTGAATGAGGCTAAATAGTGTTTGGCTACTCGCTATCAATAGAACTTCGTAATTGATTTTTATGGGACGTTCGGTACAAAATTTTTTCAACAGGGGTAACATGAATTTTTCAACGAATTGCTTTTTTTCAGATTCATTACGAAAGGTAATCATTCAATTGCTCCATCAATGCAATAGCATCACACAAGAAGCCAAGCAAAAGGGGTGATGAAACCCTTGGTTCTCCTCGCGACGGATAGCTTGGCTAGTGGATTGTACGAATGATTAACCCTTTTCCGCAATAACAAATAGATAATCCCCAAAAGCATTTTCATATTGTTGAATCACTTCTTGGATCTTACCTGTATCAATATCCTGCTTTAGCTTTTCTAAACCACACTCTACTTCTTTTCCGTATGAGGACACATGAAAGGACGAAATTCCTGCCCGTACAGATGGATTTAGGTACATTTCGGGACGATATTTTCCTGCGTGTAAAAACCAATCTTGCAGATCGTTGGTTACAAAATAAGGTTCTGATTGAATATTCTTAAATCCAGCATGAGAAAGGGCTTCCTGAAGTTGTTCAAAACCAGTCATGATTCTACAAGCATCTTCAATCATTTTAGGAAAATACTCTCGAAGCCAGTATTGGTAACATTGTTCAGGTGTTGCAGTAAAGATTACAAAGCGACCTCGTGATAAAACACGAAATACTTCTTTAAATGCTACCATGATATCTTTTATATGGTGTGTCGCAAGCACGCAAGTTGCGCCGTCATAATAACCTGATTGGAACAATAATTTTCTCGCATCACCCTCAAACCAATTAATATCAGGGTATTTTATTTTTGCCTTTTTTAGCATCACTGGAGAAATATCAACCCCATCAATACGTAACCCTAATTTACTTAACGCACCAGTATAATTTCCGGATCCACAACCTATGTCCAAATAGTTCTTAGATCGCTCTGTATTAAGAAACTTAGTTAGTTTTTCTACAATGCTAGGGTCAGCTTTTCGGGTTGTATCATATGTTTTTCCAATGGAATTATAAATTGGTTCAATATCTGCTATGGATGACATATTTTTGATTACTCCTCTGTTCAGACTTTCTACCTCAAAAGGTTACAAATTGTAACTACTTAATCCCTAATTTATTCATAGGGTTAAGCCCATATTCGGCAGTAAATTCATGAATAAAAGTCCCAGTATGGTTTCCCTAGACAGTTGAGTATAATTTTGTGCCTATCAATAATATTTGTAACCACCTCTGTTGTTTTATCAATGATTAATACGCTGATTCCTTGAAA
>DAIDKT010000053.1 GCA_027449905.1 Legionellales bacterium | reverse complement strand
ACAGTTTTGCCGTAATTGGTTTAGCTCCGTGATACTAAACCCGCTCATATTCCTCCAAATGGATTGATAATCGCTTATTTTCTTGTTTGCATCGATATCATGCTGATAGACCAAGGCCAATATTTGTATGATTAACAACCTTTTGCTTGCGTCTACATTCATTAATTCATTTAATTTGCCGCTGGTTATGGCAAAGTTCAAAAAATCGCGTGCCAATTTATGATTTTCATTGATGTGTTGACATAAATGAAAAAACTCACGGGCAGTTTGTATATCAAAGGCTTGATGGTGAGTGATAAATAATGACAAAAAGGGCAAATTCGTTTTATCAAATTCTTTAACTCACATTCCGCACCAATGAATTCAACATTTCTGGTTAATTAATTCTGCACAATTTTAAAACATGGAAATAATATCATTCCATTTATTCTCCAATTGATTCTAATAAATCATGGTTATGATAATTACCCAATAAATTCGTGATCTGCTCTTGCTTTAATTGAGCTACAGTTTCTTCTGGAACGGTAGAAACTATATTAAGGTGTAAATTATTTACTGTTCCCGCCAGTTCGTAATCAAGAATAACTCGGTTGATGTCTGGATAATAAGTTTGTTTTCTTTTAATAACAGCACTAACAATATCCAGCAGGTCTTGCTGATGTAGCGGGTCATCCATTTTTTTAAAATATGCATCGAAAATTTCTCGACCTTTTTCAGGGCCAACAACAGCCATATTCCATGCAACACAAGTAATTGCAATCGCTGATTCTACTCGCTCCTTCGTGTGCGCTTCCTTGAGTAAAAAATCAGCTATATCGATGATCACTTCAGACATTTTAATGCCATCAATCTCTCCTTGTAATACAATACAATTATCTCCAATGTTATTCTTAATACGACTTCTCTGGAGTTGTCTACTTTTTAACTGAATGCTCTTACTCATCTGTTGAATATCTTGAGAGGACATAGTGTCAGACGGCAAACAACATCGTTTGTATTTATTTCCGCTCCCACAATGACATTCCTCATTGCGCCCCAACTTATTTAGTTTCATTTTTTTCATAATGACTACCTCAACAATTAAATCGGACTTCAAAAATAAGGCTATTTTAACTTGATGATGCGTAAATACGTTCAGCAGTTGGTCCAAAATAGCCGATTATGCGTCGTGTTAATGCGCTCAGATTAACAACCAGCTCATTGATGCCATCACAATGAGGAATGAGCCATACTTGAATCCCTTGAAACAACCGAAAAACCCAAGCCATAGTTGGTTTCATGGTGGGCTTCTTTAATTGATCAGGGATTGTTTCTTTGGCATCTGATAATGCTTTTCGTATATGCTGTTGTGCGAAGCTATAGACCATTAAGCATAAAGTCATCACAACCATCAGTGCTTGAATACGTGAAGGCTTTTTCAAAAACACGGATGCTACTTCGAAAGTACTCCCTTTTATAAAGGCAAAGCCTTGCTCTGTTTTGTATTGATTTTTATATTCCGAGAGAAAATCCATCTCGAGTAATTTAGCAGGGTCTAATTCATTTGATGCTAAAATAAATCGACCTTTTCTACGTTTAATCAGCTCAATCCTCTCTGCGTCTTGCTCAAGAACTCCCTTTATTCGAGATCCCTGCGTTACTGGGGTACTTCCTTGCTTGGGACGTCCTCGACCAAGATGCTTCTCAACAGGTTCAATTATCCAATTGATCTGGTGATATTTTAATCCTTTGGTTGCTTGGAATCCGCTGATTTCGGCGTCATGAGCGCATTTAAAAATTTGATTACTTAAATGCCATAGAGCTTTTGTCATCATCTCTGATTCTTTTCGGATATTCTTTGCTAACGTTTTATATTCTCGTGCAGCAGCCTTTTCTGAGTGAATCATTACCCAGCGCTGCTCTACAGAGCCGTATGTAGCATCGGGTAGTGGTGTCATACTATATCCCTCATTCAGCGGTGTCCAGGAGAAAAAACTTTCTGGTTTTTCAATCCATTTTTTTGCTTCATTTAATCGTTCTGGCACACGTGATAACCATTTAAATTCCACTTGCTCTTTGACACAGCGCTCATAAAAAGCACTATCTCCAACATATAAAAAAGAAGGAGCCGCACGCAGTTGATTGCAAAAAGCGCGCATACGGCTCGCGCCCGCCTCTAATATTTTCTTATCTGATGCATTGCCACTGTGCGCTTCCATCCAGATTGGAAAACCAGTGCCTGTCGTTGCAAGATTCAATATCATTTGTTTTAAATCAGGTCGATGTGCTTTTGAGTGACCATGCGTAATAGTGAATGGGGCAATTTTCTCCTCAGTATGTTCATCAACATCAGGAACAGCAACCTCATAATCACCAAAAACAGTTAAAGATGTTGTATCAAAATGGGAACTTGGGCCCAGTAAATTCTCAGATAAACCTACTTCAAATGCAATCTCGGTAAAAAAAGGGGTCGTCCCATAATCTGTAATTTCATCGAGGCAGCGTCCTGTTATATCATCGTTAAAATCTGATGCTTTTAGCCCTGCGCCCAGTAAGCGTTCTACAGGCTTATTACTCAAAAAGTCAGGGAACAAATACAAACGGTCATCGGTAAATCCCAGGCCATTCAAGATCATCGCTGCAACACGTTGACCCATAGTCACTTTAGCGCCTTTCTCTTTTGAAACAGGTATACGTGAATCAATCTTCTCAACTAATTTCAAACGATCAATGACTGATGCTATTAATCCTAAATGATCAAGTACTTGACCTTGCACTTCCTCTGCTTTTAATATCATTCCACAGAATCCATTTGGTTCTTATTGATGGGCGCGATTCTACATAATTAGTGCTTAGCATGTCTATTACGTCATGAATTTTTAGAATAATAGATTCGCGTTACAAAAAGACCATGTTGGTTTTAAATTATCCGATCTAATAATCCAAATTTATATCAGATGTGATGCGGAATGTAAGCTGTATTATTGAATAACTGTATAGGACTAGCGTGTTTATCTGGAAATTATTGGAGTTCCACGGAACTTTCGGGTAATCCACTTGAGCTGGCGTGGGCTGAGTGTTTTGCCTCTAATGGTACCAGTGATCAATGCCCTGATTCTAAAGATTCCACTCTGGGAGTAAGGTGTTCACGAGCTTTTAATATAGGGGATTGAATGTATCTAACTTCAGAAAAATAACTGTTCACGTAATGGCGTCTTAAAACGTAGCCTGGATGAAGGCAAAGCCGTAATCCAGGAATTTCGTGGCAGAATTCCCGGATTACGGCTTCGCCTCACTCAGGCTACTCGACGATATAAATCAATTACTTCTTATCGTCTTCTTTAACTTCTTCGAACTCGGCATCAACAACACCCTCATCGGCTTTTGGTGTCTCTGTTGCTTGCGCATCGGCTTGATGTGGTTGTCCTTCAGCTGATTTCTTCGCATAAATGCGCTCAGACATTTTTGCTGAAGCATCGGTTAATACTTTAAGCTTGTCTTCGATCTTCGCTTTGTCAGTACCTTGAATGGCTTCTTTTAATTCTGCAATCGCTGCTTCAATCGATTTCTTCTCATCATCTGCCATTTCAGATGCTAAATCTTTCATCGATTTGTCACAGCTGTGAATTAAGCTGTCTGCTTGGTTTCGAATATCAGCCAACTCTTTAAAC
>DAIDKT010000052.1 GCA_027449905.1 Legionellales bacterium | reverse complement strand
ACGATCTCGAATACGTCCATCGCGCTCTTTTTTATGGCGCTTTTGTAAGTCTGCACGTTCTTGTGTTGTAAGTCGTCGTTCCATGCCGGTATTTGATCATACCTGGACTAAATTCGCAACTCCATTAGCGATGGGTATATAGGTGATTTAAATGATACAAGATTAAATCATATCGATGCACATATTAATAATCTAGAGATGAATAAGATCTACATCTTATTTAGCCAAACAAACAGCCTTTTGGATAAGTGGTTGCAAAGCCGTTACAAAGAAGCACGAAAAAATCTTTCCCAGCACCCGATTGTGGCTAAATTAATTTTGTTATATCAGACCGAATCCATTCAAAATGAGGAGCTTTATCAATTCATTAAAAACGCTTTTGAATCAATTAGCTATGACGAATCGCTTATCAAAACCAAACTCTTGGCGTTACTTGATCGTTTATATGACAACGATGCAAATCTTGCGATAGATATTTTAGATAATGATCCTAATTTGCTATATATATTGATTGAAAACAAACCGATTACTATCGGTTATGCAAAAAAATTATTAGAAAAGTATCCATTAACGCCAACATTCATTCTAGAGAACGACCTGTATCAGGCCTATCAACAGATCGCAAAGCTTGATCCTAAATTGGCCATAAGCTCAGATCCAGTAGCTGAAGTACACTTCAGAAGTTTACTTGATCAACGTAAATTACAAGATGCTTTGAATTTTTATATAAATCGTTCTGATAATAATCCAAAGGCAAAATGGCATAAAACAGATATTGAAGTTTTAGTCAGAGAACTGAATGAGTCCAATATTGAACTTGATGCGTTAAAATCAATGGAGCAATTGCAATCTTTTTTTGAGAATTCACAATCCAAAACACGTTGTTATAGATGGGCTGCATCAAATCTAATTAAAATGATTAGAGAAATTCCTGATCAACGGGCTTTTATTACTGATCTAATCAAGCGTGATCCTGTTTTTATAAGTGGTAATATTCTCAATGACCTGTTAGCGTATTGCAATGAAGATAAGCAAGCCAATCTTTCTGTTTTTTATGAATTAGTAACCAAGTGCGTTACTGAGACTGAAACCCAATTTTCAATTGTATATAATTACATAAATGAGATTACTGAAACAGTGTCAGAACTCCGAGACCCTAAGTTTGATAGCTGGTTTGAGCTCTTATTGATTAATACCATCATGCCCGATATACATAATTACATAAATGGGATTAGTAAAGGGGTGTCAGAACTGCTAGACCTGAACTTTGATAGGCCTTTATTGACTAAAACAGCCCTGACCAATAATGACGGTTTTAAAACAAATCAAGTGAACTTGTTATTAAAGTACAGGCCAGAGCTCATTAAAAATAACCTTTTGATTCATTTTATACAATATTGTCCGCACGATAAACCTGATTTGATCTTGTCTCTGTTGGAGTATTTCTTTCGAATAGATCAACAAGCAGCTCTTGTGTTTATAGAAAGTAATAAAGAACTCATTGATATGTTAGAGCCCAATACACCGATTGCTAAGGCGTTGTACCAAAAAATTTCATCAAATAAAAAATCCAATTATATATTTTTTCCCCCATCATCAATTGATCACAAAGTAGCTCGATTATCCAAAGACTCCATTTTCGAGTATTTTAATAATGCCAAAGTACATCTGCAGCAATTAATAGCTGAGTCTAAATTTTGTGAAGCTTTTAATTTTTATAAAAACTACGTTAGTAAAAACCCTGGTGATAAATTTTCTAAAGATGATTTAATCAAATTAGCGACAGGCCTCGAGAATCTAAATGATTTGTTATTTCAAAGCTCATTAACGATTGTTGATAGAAAGGAAAAATACAAAAATTTCCGTCTAGTAATATCGGGAATGATCGACGTGGTGCGTCTTCATAACATACAAGACACTCGTTTCAAATTAAATCAACGTATTTTGTCATTGGTGGAACATATACTTAGAACTGATGATGAGAATTATACCTTGTCCAACGAAGAATTCTCAGAGATAGATAAATTGATTCAGATGATTGAAGAAAATCAAACGGAAATAGAACTTCCTTCATTGAAGGAGGCTGTTGAGCTTTACCATAAACGAAATAGTTATATTGTGAATATTCGAACCTAGGCTGGACACTCGGTATTTAATCGAACCGTAAATCAAACTGATTATGATTATTTAGTCACCTGATGGATCAATTGAAATAGTTATCTTCATCACGATGATTGACGAGATAAAAACCAAACAACTACCCCTTCATTGAAAAAAGCTGTTGAGCGTTACGCTACACTCATGGAGAGCAGGGCAAATTCTATTGCCCAGAATACCTGATGTTATCCTTTTTTGCTAGCAGCGTGGTGGTAAAAAGAATTTTCGGATAACTGCCCCATGTTGCTTACATTGCTAGGTATTATTGACTTTGGTGGAGGAAATACGCCAACTTTCATCATGAGATTAACTCGCGAATCAGAAGCGGGGTATATGGTTTTTCCCCATACTACGCTTTTTTGTATCGCTTGAGACTTCTGGTTTGTACCGATGCCATGGCCAGCTGGGACAGATACTAAATTGTCAAGAAACGCAGGTATGTTATCTAATTCATTTATTTTAGTGTGAACAAAAGACAAATATTTACTTTTATTTTTAGTTAAGGAACACAATCCGTGTAAGATAGATGCTGAGTCATAATTTGCTTGATATAATGCCTTATATAACGCATGCTGTTTTTCCAGAACTTCAGTACCTATTTTATTTTCCATAACATCATCATAATTTTTTTCAATTTGATTGATGTTTGTTACTCTACCATCCCTATTTTTCTTGTTCTTAATGATAGCTTGTTGGATATCCGCTTTACGTGCTTCTTGTACATTGACAACAGCCTCTGACTGAAAATAATCTTCCTGATATTGTTCATATTCTTCTTTCGCCCTTTCTTTTAACTCGATTGCTTTGGCGCTTTGCAGAGATATATTTTCATATTCGACTTCTATTTCATCCAGTTTAGTAATGATACCCAGTATCTGCTGTTGTGCGAAGAGATAATATTGAGATGTAACGTCGTTGATCCTTGGTTCAACTGCCTGTTTTTTTAATAAATATTCATTATACAAATTTTTGGCAAATTCAGTCTTGAACATCACAGGCTCCTCTTTCTTTGAACTATCACCATATTTCTTTACCCCCCCTGATACGCCATCCTGAACACAGTGAATGATCTCCAATTGACTTGGTTTGAGCCAAATTCAGGAGATCCTCCACCTCGTTCAGGATGGCATGGAATCAATTTTTTTAAAATAAACTCAAACTCATCCACAACCTATTGTCATATTTCTTTGTACACGACAAAAAATAAAAGGCTAGAAATTTGTCGTCCCCGCGCAGGCGGGGATCTATGCTGGTAGCTGCATTATGCCACACAAAAAATAGATTCCCGCCTTCGCGGGAAAGACAGTATTATTTTTGTCGTGTACAAAGGTCATATTTCTTGAAATTAATTAATAAAACTCAATGTGAGTAAATAATAACACATTGACAATGACGCGACAATCGAATGAAAAAAGATGACTTGGGGGATGAAGTTATTTCAGCATTTATACAAAAATAGACTATCCTAATATATAATCAGCGATTATCATAAAGAGCTTATATGAAAACAAAAAACATTGCTTTATTATCAAGCCTAGTCCTAGCTATCTGGTCCTCATCTTCATTTGCTGAATGTACAAGTTCTTGTTGTGAAAAGCTAGGTGGGATCAGATACTGTGATTCATCTGCGGGGCGGTATGTCTGTAATAGCGGTGATTATTCAGCATGTTATTGTACCATCCATGCAATCATGGACCTGCAAAAACTTCAAGGTTGCTGTCTATGGCAAGGCGGGGTTTTGAAAGCAGATGTAGGCGTTGTAACCTGCCGTGACGGTAGCATATCTGAAATTTGTGGTTTACAACGCCCTGCTGTCAGCGCAGCTATATATTAACCAAATGGGTAACCACTCCGAACCTTTCAAGGATTAACACATCTCATCCTAGTTTGCTACGCCGAACTAACCTGCTTCATCGCACTGATTTGGTTTAGGAAATCGGCATATAGAGCAGACCAAGTCATGCACGTCGAAATTTGATCAAAATATGCATTCATAAGATTTTGCATATTCTGAATCATTTGGTTCGACATGTCATTAAAATATACACGCTGTTCAAATTGTGGCTGACTAATGTGCAAACCTGCAAAGTTACTATTTTGTAACAGTTGATTAAACCCATGAAGATTCAATGAGTCCATCCACCACTTTCCCCAACGCTTTTGATAATTTAAACCGTTGTTCATCCAGTCCATGTTAAAGTGCTCCTTATTAATACATTCCCCAACCATGACTCACTAACAATGATTGACCAGTTAAAGCATTTGATGCAAAACCACCTAAAAATACAGCGACATCGGCAACATCATCTAATGTTGTAAACTCACCATCAGCTGTTTGCCCCAAAAATACATGTTTAATGACATCTTCCTCACTGATACCTAAAGTTTTTGCTTGCTCAGGAATTTGTTTTTCGACTAAAGGGGTACGCACATAACCCGGACAAATAACATTTGACCGCACCCCATGTTCCGCTCCCTCCAAAGCCACCACCCGGCATAAGCCCAATAAACCATGCTTGCTCGTAACATACGGTGCTTTTAATTTAGAAGCGAGTTTCGAATGGACGGAACCCATGTAAATAATACTACCACCACGTTGTTTCGCATACATGATCCTGAGTGCTGCGCGCGTGGTAAGAAAAGCGCCGTCTAATTGAATTGCCAATAGCTTTCGCCAATCACTAAAAGCAAGCTTATCAATGGGTGCAATATGCTGGATACCGGCGTTACTTATTAAAATATCTAATCCACCCAATTGTTGATCGACCTCTGCCATCGCCGCATCGACTTGATCTTCTTGGCTAACATCCATGGTAACTCCAATGGCCACGCCCCCTTTATCACGAATATCCTTGACCACCACATCAACTGCTTGGCGGTTTAAATCGGCGATCACCACTTTAGCCCCATGTTGCACATATACTTGCGCAATATGCAAACCAATTCCACTGGCACTTCCCGTTATTAAAGCGACTTTATCCTTTAGGCTCACTTGGCAATCCCCTTATCAATCAGTTATGTAATCATGAACTACTTCACCATATGGTAACGTTAAATCGGTTAAAATGTGGCTTGCAGATATAATCTTCCTAACCGGTAGATCAACCACTGGTGCCAGGGCATGAGAAAAAAACTGTAAAGCGGCTGGTCCAGACCATGCGCTTTTTACAACGATGTCTTGCAACTGATATCGAACCAATTCGCAGATTCGCACACTTCCATCAACATGAGGAATAATTTTGAGTAGAAAGCTAGGCATTTCGAGTGCTTTTTTGCATGATTCAGCATCAAGAGGCCAATATTTGTAGCCCATCGTGCCAATGGCAACATCAATATCACCATAGGTTAATTTGCCTACCAGCGTATCCGCTTCTACGCGTAAACTCACACCAGCCAATTTTTTCGGAAATCCCCATAATTCTCGTCCCGCAACGATCGGCGATAAATCATCTAAATACATGCCATGAACATAGCTTCCTTGCTCATTATTATAGCTAACCTGAATCACCTGCCCACTTTCGGTGTAAGATCCAAATCCATTTGAATCAGGCATGCGAATAAATTCATAATTAACATAAGGCTTTACAATTTTTAACGGCTCAGGAACAACCGCTTTGAGAGCATCCATATCCGTTTCATAGGTAATGACCAAAAATTCACGATCCACAAAACGGTAAGGCCCTTTCGGATAAGCAGGTGAATGGATTGGCATAGAAAAACTTGTTTTAAGAATATCATTAACGTTCATCATCACGCCCTGATTGTGTTTGCAAAAGATTACTGATCATCCATCATAAATAGATGCCCGGGTGTTTCATAGACACCAAGTTCTAAGTTCTGATTGTTACAAGCCCACTTTTGTGACTCAGCCAAAGCGATTTTAGCGTCTTGGTAACCAACATCTGCACGTTTATGTATTGCAACTTGACTAAAGTTAAAGTCCATGGCCCAACCACGATCGAGTCTATCTTTATAACGAAAATGGACAATTTGAAAATTGAGAGGATCGATGCCACCATAATTTATCATTCTTTTGTTTAAGGCCTCCAAATCCTCTGGATTCAACTTGGCAGCCATTTTTTGTAATTCACGCTTGATATAAAAACGCTCACGATAATGTTTCAGTAAACGAGTCATATGCGAGCTAAATCGAATATCTTTGGTTCTAGCAGCCACTTCACTGCTGTTGGTCGGCACAAAAGGCTTACCGCCAAAGCAATCAATCACAAAGCAGAGTGTATCTTCTCGTGGCTTTGCATCCACCAGCACTTCAAGTGGTGTATTTGAATGAACCCCACCATCCCAATAATATTCATTATTAATTTTTACCGCAGGGAAACCGGGTGGCAATGCACTGCTCGCCATAATATGCTCAGGACCAATGAGGTAGTTGATATTATTAAAGTAGCGTATTTCGCCATCGTTGATATTGACTGAACCTAAACTGAGACGTGTTTGACAGGTATTTAACCTATTAAAATCGATCAAATCAATCAAAGTTTGGCGCAATGGTGATGTATCATAGATACTGACTTTATCCGGTGTTCCCACAGCCGGCAAAAAAGGCGGGTACCAGCGTGGTCTAAAAAAATCTTGTTGGCCGTTTAGGCTTGATAACAGAGAACACCCTTGATTAAATATGTTAGCATGAGCTCTGTCTTCACCCCACACGTCCAATGGGGAGTATGTGGCAACTCGTTCCCAAAACTCTTGTAGTTTTGGCAATTGCTTCTCAGGGGGGTTGCCGGCAATAATCGCTGCTTGAATTGAGCCAATTGAGGTGGCGGCAATCCAATCAGGTTCATATCCTGCCTCAATCAATCCTTTTATTACACCCATTTGGTAAGCCCCTAAGGAACCACCCCCTTGCAGAACATATGCGACACGAGAGAATTGATGGGGTCGTTTAGGTTTTGATACGGTGAAACGGTCCCTGGCGGGATTATTGTGTGCTGGGTCACCGGGGTGATGATGTGATATGTTAGCCCCCTCTTTTTCCATCAAAATATCCTTATAGTGTTGAGGACTGGATCATAAATCCACGACATATTTCATCCAATTAAAATATAACATAACAAATCACAGGGGCTGTTGACAATCCCTGTTTCATTGTCACGAGATACAGGTGTACAACTTAACAAAATCTTAGTACACGACAAAAAATTAAATGTTCATGGTTTGTCGTCCCCGCGCAGGCGGGGATCCATGCTGCTATTGGCCTCATACCAAATTCACAATAGATTCCCGCCTGCGCGGGAAAGACAGTATCATTTTTGTCGTGTACAAAGTAACAAAATAGAGACATATGGACAAAGTATCAAATTAATCACATAATTGTCGTTTTTTTAAGTTGACCAGTATCGGTTGGATGTATCAAGTTACTATCCAGGTACGTTATCCTGAACGCAGAGAAGGATCTCAAATTGACTTGGTTTGAGCCAAAATCAGGAGATCCTTCATGCGTTCAGGATGACGTGAAATCAATTTGATTAAATCAAAATCATCCGCAACCTAGGATAAGTTACTGTATCAATGTTCAAGTCGAAAAGTGATGAACAACTGATGGTGTGTGGATTAATGGGCTCGTGATGAATGATTCTTTAATTGAAATTAGAAATATCTCTAAGTCTTATGGTGACTTAAACGTCTTACATGATATTTCGTTTACAGTTAAATCAGGTGAGTTCTTAACCTTACTCGGGCCATCTGGGTGTGGCAAAACCACCCTCTTACGGCTCTTGTCCGGCTTCGAACAACCGAATAGTGGAAAAATTTATCTGAATGGTCTATGTGTTAATGAATTACCACCACAACAACGCGATGTTCATACCGTTTTTCAAAGCTATGCTCTATTTCCTCATTTGTCGGTTTTTGAAAATGTAGCATTCGCTCTGCGTTGCAGAAGAACCGCTAATCCTGAAATAGAGAGTCGCGTGAATGAAACGTTGGAGTTGGTCCAATTACAATCATTTGCTCATCGTAATATCAAACAGTTGAGCGGAGGGCAACAACAGCGTATTGCCATCGCGCGTGCGATTATTAATCGTCCACAAGTATTGTTACTCGATGAGCCATTAAGCTCATTAGATTATCTCTTGCGTAAAGCGATGCAGCTTGAACTGAAGCAACTACAAAAAAGATTAAATATGACATTTATATTTGTCACCCATGATCAAGAAGAAGCCCTGTCGATGTCTGATCGGATTGTTGTATTTAATCAAGGTCAAATAGAGCAAATGGGCACCCCAAGAGAAATCTATGAAACCCCCTCTAACCTCTATGTAGCAACATTTATTGGTCAAGCAAATATTTTTGAAATAGAAATTCAATCACTGGATGAAAAAACAATTAGCACGACGATTGAGTCAATCGTCATTCATTGCGTCAAACCAAAGCAAGCGAAATTAGGTGATCAATATCATCTCATTATTCGTCCCGAGGATATCAGCGTCTGGAATCAATCAGAGGTCGACAACACAGAAGGTATGATCCCTGGTAAAATTGTTGATATCATCTATAAAGGCTCGACTGTCGATTTGAAGGTTCAACTCATGTCTGGGCAAGTCATCAATGTTTCCGAGTTTTTTAATGAGGATGATGACAAACTAGAGTATTTTCCAAACGAATCCGTGTGGATTAATTGGATAACCGGATGGGAAGTATTATTACCCTATGAAAAATAAACCTTTTTCAATGTACGCGATATATGTGTGGCTGTTTCTTTTTGCATTGATTCCCATTTGCATGATTTTTATTGTGAGTTTTCTATCTCAAAACAGCCTCCATTTAGTCTCACTTCCTTTTACCCTACATCAATATCAAATAATATTTTCTCCGCTCTTGGCACATGTGTTTTTGCGTTCCGCGGCGGTTGCTTTGATGGTTACCATCATTTGTCTACTACTTGCTTATCCGTTTACGTATATTATGATCAAATCGAAATACCAATCCTTATTATTAATATTTATTATTCTTCCATTTTGGACAAATTCAGTGGTTCGAACTTATTCTTTGATTGCCATATTGAAAATGAAAGGGGTGCTAAATTATATTCTTTTGAAACTACACGTCATCGATCACCCAATCGCTTTTTTATATTCTAATTTTGCTGTTCTCTTCGGGCTTGTTTATAATCTGTTGCCGTTTATGATACTCCCTTTATTTTCAAATATGGAACGTTTTGATTTTAGCCTGATTGAAGCTGCACAAGACTTAGGTGCCAATCGATGGGTGATTTTTTTTCGGGTTTTTTTACCAAATACGATGCAAGGCATTATCTCTGGTTCTGTCATGATATTTTTACCAGCCATGACACTCTTTTACATTCCCGCAGTATTAGGCGGAGCGCGCTCCATGTTTATCGGCAATTTAATTCAAAATCAATTTTTAGTGATTGAAAACTGGCCGGCAGGCTCTACCACGAGTATCCTTTTAACACTGACCTTAATTTTGCTGTTGATGTTTTATCGACCAAACAAGGAAATTGAACAGTGAAATCATTTTTGCAAAGATCTTATCTAGCTATCATCTTATTTTTTCTTTATTTTCCAATTTTGATATTGATTGTTTACTCAACCAATCAATCAACCTACTCTCTTCAGTGGCATGGTTTTACTGGGATGTGGTACAAATTGATGTTGAGTGATACCGTCATTTGGACGGCCTTATTCAACTCAGTTATTCTGGGTGTGAGCGCTGCTGTCATTGCAACCAGCATGGGATTATTAGCGTGCATGCATGTTTTTTTAAATCCCGAGCATGGTAAATATAATCGTTTTTTAGTCATCTTGTTGATTCTCATCACGATACCAGATATTGTCTTAGGGGTTTCTCTTTTAATTTTCTTCAATTTTTCATCGATTCCTCTAGGTTTCCCAAGTTTGTTGATCGCTCATATCACATTCTGTTTGCCTTTTGCCGTCTTAACCATTCACAGTCGAATGTGTACTTTAGATGCCAATATCTATTTAAGCGCGCTTGATCTGGGCGCCAGTCGCCTAACAGCGTTAACCAAAGTGATTTTACCCATACTATTTCCTGCTGTTCTCGGTGCCTTGTTGTTATGTTTCACCCTGTCTTTTGATGATGTGGTTATCAGCTATTTTGTTTCCGGCCCAGAATTCAATATTTTGCCATTGGTTATTTATTCACTGGTGCGAACCGGTATTACCCCAGAACTCAATGCGTTGGGAACAGTTATTTTTCTCATATCGTGTATGCTCGTTTTGACTTCTTATCGATTAGCAAGGACCTCAACATGAAGAGCCACCTCATCAAAATGAGACAATGTCTTGCGATTCTTCTCCTACTGCCTTCTGTAGGGTATTCAAAGCCGATCCTAAATATCTTCATTTTTGGTTCTGAAATTCCGATGAGCCTAATATGGAAATTTGAAAAAGAGACTGGAATTGTGGTTAACTATTCCACATACGACAGCAATGAAACCATGTATGCAAAATTACGAGCCAACAAAAAAAACTTTTATGATATTGTGATGCCATCTGGCTATTATATTGAAAGGATGAAAAAACAAAATCTTTTAACAAAAGTTGATAAAAGCCAACTGCCCAACCTAAAAAATTTAGATCCTTTGTTTACTAACAATGGTTTTGATTCTGGTAACCAATATAGTATTCCCATGACCTGGGGAACCACTGGAATTTTTTATAATGATTATTGGATTAAAAACCCACCTACTTCGTTTAACATGCTTTGGGAATCCCGTTGGAAAAATAAACTTTTACTTTTAGATGATGTATACGACGTTTTTTCAGTTGCTCTATTAAGCCTAGGATTTAGTCCAAATGCTGGAGACCCCAAGCAGATAGCAATCGCTTACCAAAAGTTATTAACCCTCATTCCTAATATCAAATTATTCTCAACTGACACCATTCGATCCACCATGATTGATGAAGACGTAGAAATAGGCATTAGTTGGAATGGCGATGTAGCCAAATCAATTCCCGAAAATCGTCGCCTTCGATACGTTTACCCGCGGGAAGGGTTTATTATTTGGGTAGACTGTTTAGCGATTCCCAAACATGCCCCCCACTTAAAAGAAGCCTATCAATTTATAAATTTCTTGTTGGATCCAAAAAATAGTTCCGAATTAACATTACAAATGGGCTACGCCATTACCAATCAAGTGGGAAAAGAGTTATTACCAATTGAGTTAAAAAATAATCCGGTGATATTTCCTTCACAGGAAACATTAAAACGAGGTATTTTTCAGCGAGATGTTGGTGAAGAAGCCATTGAGCTATATAGTGAGTACTGGGAAAAACTTAAGTTGGCTTTTTAAATCATGAGTATTTTAGTTTTTGACATAGAGACCATTCCTGATCTAAATAGCGGCAGGCATTTATACCGATTAGATGGATTATCTGACGATGACACGGCCAAAGCCTTATTTGCATTGCGCAGAGAAAAAGTAGGACATGATTTTTTACCGCATTATCTACAACAAATCGTGGCTATTTCGCTGGTCATGGTGAGTGAGCATCAGATAAAAGTGTGGTCGCTGGGTGATGAATCATCAACCGAAGCCGATTTGATTCAGCGATTTTTCAAGGGGATTGATAAACACACCCCTACCTTGGTAAGCTGGAATGGCAGTGGTTTTGACTTACCCGTTTTGCATTATCGTGCCCTGCTGCACCAGATTTCAGCCCCCACGTATTGGGAAACAGGTGAGCGGCTCCCAGCCTTCAAGTGGAATAACTATTTAAATCGCTTTCATGAGCGTCATCTTGACCTGATGGACGTTCTAGCTGGATATCAAAATAAAGCCTTTGCGCCGCTAGATGAAGTTGCAACCATGCTCGGCTTTCCAGGAAAGCTTGGCATGAGCGGGGATAAGGTGTGGGCAGCATATCTGGACGGCCATATCCAAGGTATTCGCAATTATTGCGAAACGGATGTATTGAATACGTATTGCGTATTTCTGCGCTTTGAACTCATGCGCGCTCGCATTGATCAAGTAAGATATGAGCAAGAATTAGAGCGATTGCGTGTGTATTTGGCTGCTGAAAACAGAACCCATTTAACCGAGTTTTTAAGTGCGTGGGATCTATAACCAAGAAGGTAATCATTGTGTACTCTGGCATCACAAAGGGTTTTTACCCTGTTGTTTTTTTAAAAAAATCACTCGGCATACTCAATTATACGGTGGCGTTACCAACTGAATTAGTTGACAACCTGAAGCCAGGTGACAGCATATCAATCGATGGTGTTTGCCAAACATTGGTAAAATTAGAGGACAATCAGGCATCATTCCAAGCCATACAAGAAACCCTCGATAAAACAACATTGAATGAATTAATACTTGGATCTTACGTCAATGTTGAAAGAAGTTTACGCTATGGAGATGAAGTTGGTGGACACGAGGTATCAGGACATGTATTTGGAACTGGGATTATTCATCAGAAAATAATCAATCATGATAATTTGACCCTTGTCATTGCTTGTGATCCGTCGTGGATGAGGTATATTTTTTGTAAAGGTTTTATTGCAATTGATGGCTCCAGTTTGACAGTAGGCGATACGGATCCAAATCAAGGTCTTTTCTACCTACATTTAATTCCAGAAACCATACGACGAACTCGCTTTTCTCAAAAAAAAATCGGCGACCGTGTTAACATTGAGTTTGATCATAAAACAAAAACAATCGTTGAAACCGTTGAAAGACTTCTGCCACATCTTCTAAATAGGTTTTCCAATGATTATCGTCCCGGAGTTTAATGAGTGTCATCCCGGAATTTAGGGATGCTTTGCGAGTTTACGCATTAGCAGCCCTTAATGTCCGGGATCCACTTTTCAGTTGGCACTATGACATTTATAAAGCACTAGGGGCTGTTGACAATTCATTTTCTGATGCCCAGCGCCCCGCGATGTGTTCGCATCCTACAGCGATCCTGCTTCATACACATGATTATTGTACAGAAACAGATCGCAATAGATCCCGCGAACAAGTCGCAGGGCATCAAAACCTAAAGCACAAGAGCCCCTAACGCTTCGTCGACATGAGGCTTTTTCCCGAGACTGATAAAAACCCTAATTGAATTCAGGATTGAATGCATAGCCAATCCAAGGATTAAAATTTGACGGAGGCGAAGAAGAATCATGAGGCATGAAGAAGGGGGAATAACTGTTATTTATTGGAGTAACAGTGGAATATACAGGTTGAGACAAATGTTCCATCATTTTCATTTGAAAATTCACGGCAAGTTTTTGAAGCTCATGGAAGTAAAAGCCACTTGTCGGATCATTGTGTTGTCCCAATCCTGCGATTAACTTATGTAAAAGACCTAGGTCATGCAGTATTGCTATTGAATTTTCCTCTTTTTCAATTGGAGTCCAGAAATAATTTTGTGCTTTTTTCTCATGAAACAAACGCTTTACATGTCTTATTAACGGCTTTAATTCGATTGAAGCAGCATCAAATAAATTATTTTGCCCCTCAAACAACAAGTTTAATGCCGCTAGACAAGCACCAGAAAAACGAAATCCCTCCATCACAATTAAACGAATACCGCGAAGAATACGAGCGGGATCGTTTCTAAAAATGCGAACAGGATCGTTAATCGTATTAGGGCCTGTCATTTTAAGTGTGTAAATAGCCATAATCAGGTATTCTGATGCACAAGCTAAGGAGTACCGTTTTTGAACAAGGATTTATGGTTATGAACATCAGTGATGAAATGTTAGATGATTTAATCGGCAATGCCAA
>DAIDKT010000051.1 GCA_027449905.1 Legionellales bacterium | reverse complement strand
ACGATCTCGAATACGTCCATCGCGCTCTTTTTTATGGCGCTTTTGTAAGTCTGCACGTTCTTGTGTTGTAAGTCGTCGTTCCATGCCGGTATTTGATCATACCTGGACTAAATTCGCAACTCCATTAGCGATGGGTATATGTGTTAAGCACAAGATAAGATATGCCAGCGATCAACGACACCAACAGAGAAATAGATCCCGGACATTAAGGGTTGCTAATGCTCGTAAACTCGCAAAGCATCCCTAAATTCCGGGACGACATTTATTGTACCGTCATATCGCAGTAAAAATTAAAAGAATATGGTGAGATATTTATCAGATCCCTCAAGCGGCTATGCCGCTTGGGGGATGAATGACTGGTTAGATACAAAGGTGTTTAATTACCTTGATTCTGCTTTTCTTTGATTTCAGATAAAGTTTTGCAATCAATACATAGTGTCGCTGTTGGTCGCGCTTCCAGGCGACGTAAACCGATCTCAACCCCACATGCTTCACAGTAGCCAAATTCATCTTCAATTAAACGCTCGAGTGCATCTTCGATTTTCTTAATCAATTTACGCTCGCGATCACGCGTTCTCAATTCGATATTGAATTCTTCTTCTTGACTGGCGCGATCAGAGGGATCTGGAAAATTTGCAGCCTCATCTTTCATGTGCGTCACGGTTCTATCGACTTCTTCCATTAAAGATTGTCGCCACGCAAGCAGAATTTTCTCAATATGCGCTCGTTGGCGCTCATTCATGTAATCTTCACTGCCAGTTTCATGATAGGGCGCAATTCCCATATTGCCAACGGTGTCAGTTTTCACTTTGTACTCACCCTCAATTAAATATTTTTGTCATTATAGCTTAAAAGTTTTGATTTATCCTAGGATCTTCTTCTAAGGGCACAACTTTCGTATGGACAGATAAAACAAGCGTGGCTTGAGGAAATGCCCAACAGCTGATCATTTCCTGAGGCGGGCGCTGCACCTTTTTTGACCGGATGTAACTCGATCATGTCCTTGCCAATCTTGGTAACATTTTACATGGACATAACCACATTTCCTAAACAATTTTTCAACCGCGATTCGTTGATTATACCCATGTTCGACTATCAAGCTACCACCAGGTAGTAAACGATGATGACTGTGATCGATAATCAAGTCTAGTGCGTCTATACCATCAGGACCACTAACCAATGCGCCCCGTGGTTCAAAACGAAGATCGCCTTCTGTGAGGTGTCGATCAAGTTCGGCAATATAAGGTGGATTGGAAACAATGATATCAAAGTATGAGGAAGATAAAGCTTTTAACCAGTCAGACAATACAAAACTGATGTGGCTTATCTGCAATTGCTCCGCATTATGCCTCGCTATGTCCAAGGCCTCGGCACTGATGTCGCAGGCAGTGATTTGCCAGTGCGGGCGTGAATGGGCCAATGCCAACGCAATGGCACCACTGCCTGTGCCCAAATCCAATACCGTTGCCGCTTTACGATCGTAGGGTAACGCCAATGTTTTTTCTACTAAAAGCTCGGTTTCTGGACGCGGTATTAACGTATCTGGTGAAACACGCAAGGTTAAAGACCAGAATTCTCGGGTTCCAGTTAAATAGGCAATCGGTACACCAATGATCCGAGATGCGAGCAATACGTGGTATGCGCTCATGATCGTGTCATCTAGTTCAATTTCAGGGTGGGTATATAAAAAAGTGGAAGGCTTGGTTAACACATGACAGAGCAGTATTTCGGCATCAATTCGTGGACTCGGGCTTTTATCTTTTAACGTCGCTATTCCTTTTGCCAGGACTGCTTTAAGACTCGTCATGTCGACCTAGTTCGGCAAGTAACTCGGCATGATGTTCTCGCTTTAAGGCATCAACCACCCCGGATAAATGCCCCTCCATCACCTCATTCAACTGATAAATGGTTAAATTAATGCGATGATCCGTTAACCGACCTTGTGGAAAATTATAGGTGCGAATCCGCTCGGAACGATCACCACTGCCGACCAGCGATTTTCGCGTTTGCGCCTGCGCTTGTTTTTGCTTGGTTTGTTCAGCATTCAATAGTCTGGTCTTTAATAAGGCCATGGCTTTTGCGCGATTTTTGTGTTGCGATCGCTCATCTTGGCATTCAACGACAACCCCAGTGGGTATATGGGTGATGCGAATGGCGGAGTCGGTTTTATTAATATGTTGCCCACCCGCACCAGATGAGCGATACGTATCAATTCTTAAATCATCTGAATTAATAGGAATATCATGAATTTCGTCAACTTCTGGCATGATCGCCACGGTACATGCCGATGTGTGAACCCGCCCCTGAGATTCAGTCGTTGGTACACGCTGGACACGATGTGCGCCTGATTCAAACTTTAATGCGGCGTAGACATGATCGCCGCTGATCTGGGCAATGACCTCTTTAAAACCACCATGCTCACCATGACTTGCACTGACAAGCTCGAGTCGCCATCCGTTGATTTCAGCGAAGCGACTGTACATACGAAATAAATCACCAGCAAAAATAGCGGCTTCGTCACCGCCAGTTCCTGCGCGAATTTCTAAATAAATATTGCGTTCATCATCTGGATCTTTGGGAATCAAATGGATCTGGAGTGCGCTCTCCAAGTCTAAAATTTTTGTTTGAGCTGGTGCTATTTCTTCCATCGCGATGGCCGCGAGTTCTTCATCGTTTCCTGATAATAATTCGTTCAGCTCCGCTTGATTAGCACAGGCTTGTAAATAATCTTGATAACAGGTAGCAATGTCTTCAAGCTGGGCATACTCTTTAGACAAAATTTTGAATTGATTTTGATCGGCAATAACACTGGCCTCTGATAATAAGCGTTCAATTTCTTGATAACGCTCCAGCATCTGTTCTAATTTAAGTTCAAGTGATTTCTTCATGGGGGATCTTGGTTGCGGTCAACAAGTAATTGGCGAGTTCTAAAAGTTCTTCTCGGTTATCTAAGGCGGCTTGTCTTAAGGCAATGGTTGGTTTGTGGGTTAGCTTATTAACCAACCTTTGGCCAAAATCTTTTAATACATCGTACTGAGATTGTCCAGCCGCTAGTTTTTGCATGGCACGTTCTAATTCCAGTTGGGCTACATCTTGCATTTGGTTGCGATAATCACATATGAGTGGTTTGGCGCGTAATGATCGATGCCAACGAATATAATTTTCTATCTCGATGTCTATCAGTCTTTCAGCATCCTGGGCGGCAAGGCGGCGCTCATCCATGCCTCTGGCAGCTAATTGTTGTAAATCGTCGATATTGTATAGGGTGACATTCGGCAACTGCGAAATCTGGGCTTCAATATCTCTGGGTACCGCTAAATCTAAAAAAAACATGGGGGCATCGTGGCGGGCTATCAGCGCTTGTTTGACCATGTGTTCACTGATAAAAGGTACGGGACAGGTGGTGGCAGAAATCACAACATCGGCTTCTGATAAATACTGGCCAATGTCAACGACGGGAATGGTTTTTCCACCATATTTTGCAGCGAGTTTGGTGGCATGATCCAAGGTGCGATTGGCCACCATAAACTTTTTGACACCTTGTTGATGAAGGTATCTTGCAACCAAATTGGCTGTTTCACCAGAACCAATTAAAAAAACATTCAATTCATGGAGTTGTTTTTGAGGTTGGCGTTGTTTTTGCAGAGATATGTCGATTAACTGGAGAAAATATTGCTGAATTAACTGGGTTGCCGCATAAGCAATGGAGATCGGATTTCGACAAATACCACTGCGGGTTCGAATGCGCTTGCTGGCTTGAAAAACATATTGAAACACGTGTCTTAGATTTGGACCGATGGTGCCCATTTGCTTTGCTGCTAAATAGGCTTGTTTCATTTGTCCCAATATTTGTGGTTCACCAATCATCATCGAATCCAAGCCAGTTGCGACACGTAACGTATGCTTAATACCGTCTTTATCACAATGAAGGTAAAAATAAGGTGCCGTTTTTTTAGAGTCGATTTGCTGCAGGTTAGCGAGACAAGTTAAAATGGTTTGTGGGTCTTCGGCATCACAATACAATTCTGTTCGATTGCAGGTAGATAGGATAGCCACCTCGTTTATTTCAGGCAATGTCACGAGATGATTAATCAAGCGATTTTCCTGGCTCGATAAAGATGAAAATTGTTCGCGCACCCCAATGGGCGCGGTTTTATGATTTAATCCACAGGCGACAAACACCATAAGCTTAAGACCAAAAATAAGAACAAGATGAATTAAATTGGATTGTAAACGATCAGGTCGATAATTTGTAGACTTTTATCTTTGTACACGACAAAAAATAAAAGGCTAGAAATTTGTCGTCCCCGCGCAGGCGGGGATCTATGCTGGTAGCTGCATTATGCCACACAAAAAATAGATTCCCGCCTTCGCGGTAAAGACAGTATCATTTTTGTCGTGTACAAAGGACTTTTATTGCATTTTTCCTCTGTTGTGCAATCAACGCCATGTTTTTTTTGTTCAAAATATAAATAAATAGATCTTAATATACTCAAGTATTGGTTGTTTTTTCCGTTAATAAGCATAGGATCTGTTGATAACCAGATAGATCTATTTTAATACAATAGTGCTGTGCGTTGAGCAAGATCTCTGGATCCAGCGGACAAGCAGCGGAAGTAGGGCTTCGAAACTTGAATTGTCAACATACCCTAGTTCAACCGAGTAGTAGAAACGGAAATTTAAAAAAAAGGAGTAGAATGATGGAAATTATTTTTCATGGCAGGCATGATAGTGACGATGCGACGGAGAGTTTACTTGGTATCATCCGGATGTTAAATGAACGTTATCACATCGATGGCTTCAGAGAAATGCATCTATCGGTTACGCTGGTGGATGATAGCGGTGTTGATGTCGAGTTGGTTGATAGTGATACGCAGGAAGCCTATCGGATTTTTGAAGTCTTTCGACAAGGACATGAAGTACAGAGATACAAAGGACGTCCTGCTTTAAAATTGGTTGTTGATAAAGGAGATTAGCTATGCAGGATTTAAGCAGTCAACAAGCACTTCGTTTGGCATCGTTGGCCAGTTCAAACGCAGGTACCCTGATGAGCTCGATGCCACCCACCGTGGAATTGGCAGCGGGTGGGGTGATTGCCATTGGGGTTATCGCGACTGGTATTGCCTTATTAATAGAGGAAAGGATACAAACAGTCGAGCATGAGCGTGAGGGTGTAGAGAAGATGATTGAGAATCATTTTTCCACTTATTTTATCGCGGATGAGGCAAAGAAAAGGAGTCACTGGGATCAATACATCCACGCATTGGTTTCCGAGCTCGAGAGTAAAAAAGACACCAATGTCAGCTTAATTTTTGCATACGCAGGTATCAAAGCGCATCATAGTGAAGAAAAAAAGGGGACGTTCTACTCCACGCATTTTTCCCCGCCACACCCCAGTGAACTGTATTTTGATCAGTCAAATGACGAAGTCGATATTCTGCTTGATGCCAGAAAATCGCTCCACAATTTTTTATGTACAGATGGGTTTGAATTACTGCAGTTGATTGACAGAAAATTAAATGACAGTTTAAGTACACAGATTCAACTTACCGTGAATGCCGAAAGTTTTTTAACCAGAACCAATGCGTCGCGCATGCTCGTATTAATTTTGATGCGCATCGGTCACCATCTGATGTATCCGATGAATCCAAGCACCAATATGGCGGTTGATTGGAAAAGCGCAAGGGATTTATGTGATTATTTTAGACAGTTATTGAGTAGCATGCTGGCTGATGTACAAGAAAATCTATTCAAAGCGCATCGAGAGCATTTGTGTCAACATGAAGAGCTTAAATTTTTTATTAGCAAACTTGATAATCATTGTATTCAATTGCGGCAAGCATTTGATGAAAGCTTAAAGCGCAAGTTAAATTTAAAATCGGTCACTGACAGTTCTTTTTATTTGTTGCAAACGGTGAATCGATCAGTTCGGTCGATGGTATATCTAGGTAAAAAAAACACCGATCCGATCCACTTGATCGCCCTGGTGACCGATTTACATACGCTCATTGAAAGGCATTCACTTTTGGTCGGACCGCTGGTTTCTCAATTAAAACTCGATAAAAAATTTAATATCGCCGCATTGGGTGTGAATAATCCCCCTAAAACAGTCATCGATCTGCTCGTGCTGTTCAGTCATGTTTCGGCAAAAGATAGACAAACCGCTTTGTCAAAGTTGCAAAAAAAATCGTCAGTGGATGAACAATTTCACCGATATTTAACTAAATTTGATCAAGAATTTATCCAGCCATTTGAGGAAAAACTAAATACACCAAAGTTTTTGATGAGCCTCCATTCGTCACCGCACAAGAGCGTCGCGATCATGGGGTTCATGGCATCAGTTGGTTTGGCTTTTGAAGGAACGAATGATTTATTGATGACTGCAGTTGCACAAAATAACGCAAATCAGCAGATCCGAAAGATGAATCAAGAGATGCTCAACGATGGTGCGATTTATAATTGGGATTATTTAAACTATCTAGGATTGAATGGAGATATTCAACGGTTGCTCAAAAGCATGCTTCTAGCACTTTATGCTCTATTGCCTATTGCGAAACAAGTGCATTTGATTCAAACATTGGTAAAAAATAATGAACATTTTCTTTTGGATCCCACGTTTCAGCAATTTCTAGGTCGTCGGTTAGAAGATTTAGATGTAAAACAACAAGCGTTGGTTTTGGCTATTAAAAATTTATCCCAGGGATGTGAGGTGAGTCAAGAAGAGCAAAGTTCCAACCGAGAGTTATTAGCTATTCTTTCAAGCCTCGCCAATAATAATCCCGATACGAATTGTTCCATATCTGATATATCTGAAAAACTCACCACAAAAATTCAAGATGCCAAAAAGATTCTGTTTTCAGCCGCCTTTGATGAGCAAGTAGAACAAGGTGAGTTGCATATACTTACTTTAATTGAAAGCCTGGAAGATGGGACTGCGTTTTTAAATATGGAGGAGCGTCGAATTTTTTTTGATGGTATCTACAGGGGTATTGTCAGTAAAAAATTGAGTAATAATGGGGCATTCAGTCTAATACGGTGAATCAGCAACCACAGATAACAACCAGTGAACCAACCACTCTGGTTGATGTTCCGATAATAACCACAAAATCAACCACTCAGGCCCATGTGCCGACTAAAAGCTCTGACCAAGTCGACCAGATCTCTGTGCCGATTTCTGAAATTAAAACAGAACCATCTTATGCTTTTCAAATCCAAGCGTTTGCGAATATTTTTGCGGTAGCGAGCTCAGTTTTTTTGGTCATTGGTTTGCTCTTGCTTTTGTCGATGACCGTGGGTGTTCATTATATTCCGATCATGGCAACAATGGGTGCCTCAGTCAGTACTGGGCTCATGATTTCGGGCTTTGTCAGCGCTGCTACCGGCGGCTTTGGATTGGCCTCGTCTTATTACAACGCCTCTCGATTTTTTAAGAAGGCGCCAAAGGTTGTAGATTCTTGTGACCAGACTAGGGAATATAATAATACGGATTTGGTAGTTTAAACGTTTTCAGCGCATACCCGCCCTGATGGTCACTTCGTTGATCACCAATTGAAGCGATGATTGTAAATCCTTTTTTTTCAATCATCGCTCTGGTGTGTTGTTTAAAGCGCCAGCGGGAGGGGTCTTTGTAATTGAAAGGTAGGGTATAGAGCTTTGTCCACTTGTTAAAACCAGCTGATTTTAAATTCCTCACTGTTGCCTGGTAGGTATCAGATGGTCTGGCAGTAATAAAAAATACGGACACATGCTGCACAAGTGCATGTTGATACAAAGTCAGAACGGGTTTGATAGCAGGGGCATTGGCCCGAAGGAGCTCCCGATGATGCGCCACTGGTTTATAGCAAAATTGATTTTTCAGCATGAAATCATAAGAAGACAAACTGGTTTCATCGATATCGAGGACAATGGCCAACTTCAGGGGATGGTGGCGATGGGTATTTATTTCGACCTGATGATGGATATATTGATCAGCTCGGAGAGCCACCTGCGCAATTTCTTTATCATACTCGCCTGAATCGTGATAAACTTTTAGGCTTTCTTTGACATCATGGAGGTTTGTGGGTTCGGCAAATACCGTTGAATGCATCGCAGTTACACAACAGATAGCAAAAAACAGATTAACAACAAAACGTAGACGATTTTGCATGGTTGATTCCAACTACAATTTGAAGCCCGAATTATACGCGTTTTTTTTATTTTTTGAATAAAAATTAGGACTTTTTGTTAAGCTTGGTTATAATTGCTGTCTTGTTGACAATTCAGCAATTCCCCCTCCCGAGGGATAGTCCTTGCTTGCACTGATGTTTTTGGAGGGGAATTCCTAACAACTCATGATAGATCTATTATACGCAGGTTGAGGTGTTCGTGGTTAAGCAAAATAAACAATTGAGTTCTTTACTTGATCAAGACTATCAGCATGGATTCGTAACTAATATCGAAGTAGATACGTTCCCCCCTGGCTTGGATGAGTCAGTCATTCGGCGGTTGTCTGAGATAAAAAAAGAACCTGAATTTTTACTTGAATGGCGATTAAAAGCGTATCGTCATTGGCTGACGCTGACGCCACCAAACTGGGCTCACGTGCAGTATGATGAGATTGATTATCAAGCCATTTCCTATTATTCGGCGCCGAAAAATTTGAAAGATGGCCCCAAAAGTTTGGATGAGGTGGATCCTGAATTACTCCGCACCTATGAAAAATTAGGTATACCGCTTCGTGAGCAAGAAATGTTAGCAGGGGTGGCAGTGGATGCGGTATTTGATAGTGTATCGGTTGCGACCACGTTTAAAGCCAAGCTTGCCGAAAAAGGCGTTATCTTTTGTTCGTTTTCTGAAGCGGTACAAACCCATCCCGATCTGGTTCGAACCTATTTGGGTTCGGTGGTGTCTTATCGGGATAATTACTACGCTACCCTCAACTCGGCAGTTTTTAGTGATGGTTCATTTGTCTACGTACCGAAAGGTGTTCGCTGTCCGATGGAACTATCAACCTATTTTCGTATTAACGCGGTAGCGACCGGACAATTTGAGCGAACTTTAATTATTGCAGAGGAAGACAGCTATGTCTCCTACCTGGAGGGTTGCACCGCACCGAAGCGCGATGAAAATCAATTGCACGCCGCGGTGGTTGAATTGGTTGCATTAGACCGGGCGCAAATTAAATACTCTACTGTGCAAAATTGGTACCCGGGAGATAAAGACGGAAAAGGCGGTATTTACAATTTTGTTACCAAACGAGGCGCTTGTCGTGGTCAGCATTCCAAAATTTCCTGGACCCAAGTTGAGACAGGTTCCGCCATTACTTGGAAATATCCAAGTGTAATTTTGCAAGGCGATGATTCAGTTGGGGAGTTTTATTCTGTGGCGGTGACCAATCATCATCAGCAAGCTGATACAGGCACCAAGATGATTCATCTAGGTAAGAACACACGTTCTACTATTATCTCAAAAGGAATTAGTGCAGGGCGCTCGCAGAATGCGTATCGTGGTTTGGTTCGAATTGCACCGACAGCTGTCAATGCCAGAAATTACTCGCAGTGCGACTCGTTGTTGATGGGAGATTTGTGTTCAGCGCATACATTTCCTTATCTTGAGGTAAAACATGCTTCAGCACAGGTTGAGCATGAAGCTAGTACATCTAAAATTAGCGAAGATCAATTATTTTATTGCCAACAACGTGGGATTGATACTGAAAATGCGGTATCCATGATCGTCAATGGTTTCTGTAAGCAAGTATTAAAAGAATTGCCGATGGAATTTGCTGTTGAAGCCACCAAGTTGTTGGGAATCAGTCTTGAGGGGGCAGTTGGTTAATGATGTTAAAAATTAGTGATTTACATGCCTCTGTCCAGGGGCAGCCTATTTTAAATGGTATTAATTTACAAATTCGACCAGGCGAAGTTCATGCCATCATGGGACCGAATGGTTCAGGAAAAAGTACTTTATCAAAGGTACTTGCTGGTCATCCTGCCTATGAAATAACCAAAGGGCGTATCCAATTTAATGATCAAGATTTATTGCCCTTATCACCGCAGGAACGAGCACAAGCGGGTATTTTTATGTCTTTTCAATACCCAGTTGAAGTGCCAGGGGTAACCAATATTAATTTTCTCAAGGCGGCAGTCAATGCAGTCCGACCTGGTCAAGGTAAAAAAACCTTAGATGCCGTTGAATTTTTAAGTTTTATTCGGGCAAAATGCCAATTAGTAGAAATGGATGAGGGTTTTTTGTACAGAGGAATTAACGAGGGTTTTTCGGGTGGGGAAAAAAAGCGCAATGAAATTCTGCAGATGGTCGCACTTGAGCCTAAATTGGCTATCTTAGATGAAACTGATTCCGGTTTAGATATTGACGCTTTACGGGTCATTGCTGCAGGGGTCAATGAGATGCGCACACCGGATCGAGGCATTATTTTAGTGACCCATTACCAAAGATTATTAAACTATATAGAGCCTGATTACATTCACGTATTGGCCCATGGCCAGATTGTCAAATCGGGTGATAAATCATTGGCACTTGAATTGGAAGATAAAGGATATAGCTGGATTGAGGAGATTGAGCACGTATGAGTGAGCCCCTGGATTTTTATCGGGAACAAATAACCGGCCAAATTTCTGATATTTCATGGCTCGCTGCCTTGCAAAACGAGGCATTAATCGATTTTGATCGGGTTGAGTTCCCAACGCGGTATCAAGAGGATTGGAAATATACGCCTATAGCGCCATTTTTAAAGCAACTCTTTTCTAAGTCACCCCAGTCCCAACAACTCAATGAGCAAGCACTTGCGGCAATGGCGATGGGTCGACAAACCGATGTTCCTATTGGTAAAAAAATGGCGATCGTCAATGGTGTGGTGATTGGATTTGAGACGTTGTCTTCCTCGTTTCCACCTGGTGTGATTGTTAAACCGTTGCGACAGGCTATTGCTGAACATGCTGAATTGATCAAACCCTATCTTGGGAAGATACTGAGGCATGATCATGGTTTTCAAGCATTAAATACAGCCATGTTGCAGAGTGGGCTTTTTATTTATGTACCGAAAAACGTTCACTTAGCGGAGCCATTGTTATTAACCCATTGGCAAACCACCAGCAATCAAGCCGTTTATTTGCGACATTTGGTGGTGGCCGATGCAGGCAGTAAGATTGATATCATTGAAGATTATCAAGGCGATGGGGACGCTTGTTATTTTACGAATTCGATGACAGAAATAGCAGCCGCGGCTAACGCCAGTGTTCGTCATTATAAAATACAACGAGAGAGTAAACGGGCCTTCCATGTTGGTCATTTGGCGGTTAGCCTAAAAGCAGAAAGTCTGGTTGAAAGTCATTTGGTTAACTTTGGAGCCTTATGGTCTCGTTGTGACGTTACATTGAATTTAGATGAACCATCAGCAACCTGTATTTTGAATGGTATTTATGCGCCCAATGACAATCAACACATGGATCAACACACATCGGTGAATCATCTGGTGGCGAGTTGTCGAAGTATGCAGGATTACAAAGGGATTGTTTCTGGACAAGCTAAAGCTGTATTTAACGGTAAAGTCCATGTTGCAAAAGATGCGCAAGCAACAGAAGCCAAGCAACAGAATAAAAACTTACTGTTGTCACATTTGGCGGAAATTAATACCAAACCACAATTAGATATTTTCGCTGATAATGTGATGTGCACGCATGGCGCGACAGTTGGGCAATTAGATGAAGACGCGTTATTTTATTTAGCCACCCGGGGGATAGATCAAGCTGAGGCCAATCGTTATTTGATACAGGCCTTTGCTGCTGATAATTTAGCGGGTATGGCCAATCAATCACTTGCGACGTGGATAAGCGGATTATTAGGAGCCTGTTATGAAAACAAAGCCATCATTAACAACCCTTGATCTTGCTGCGATTCGGCACGATTTTCCTATTTTTAATCAAAAAGTGAATGGTTGCCCGTTTATTTATTTAGACAGTGCAGCGACGACACAGAAACCCAGAAAAGTGATCGAAGCCATCGCTCATTTTTATGAACATGACAATGCAAATGTTCATCGAGGTGTTCACACTTTGAGTGTTCGGGCGACGCAGTTATATGAAGATGCGCGGGATAAAGTGAAGCACTTTATTAATGCGAAGCATGCATCTGAATGTATTTTTTTGCGAGGAACCACTGAAGGAATCAATCTGGTGGCACAAAGTTTTGTTGCCCCACGCATTTTACCAGATGAGGAAATTTTAATCACACAAATGGAACATCATGCTAATATTGTTCCTTGGCAAATGGTGTGCGCACAGACGGGCGCAAAATTAAAAGTTGCGCCGATTTCGGTCGGTGGTGAAATTATATTAGATGAGTTTGAGAAAAAACTGTCTAAAAAAACACGGTTTGTTGCAATCAGCCATGTTTCTAATGTATTGGGGACCATCAACCCGGTAAAAAAAATGATTGCAATGGCCCATGCGTATGGCATTCCGGTTTTATTAGATGGCGCGCAAGCAGTTCCCCATTTAACCGTGGATGTTCAGGATTTGGGTTGTGATTTTTATGTATTTTCTGGACATAAAATGTACGGCCCTACTGGCATCGGTATTTTATGGGGAAAGGAGTTATTCTTAACTGACATGCCACCTTATCAAGGTGGTGGCGAGATGATTGCAAATGTCAGTTTTGAGGCGACAGAATATGCACCAATCCCCCATAAGTTTGAAGCGGGAACACCGAATATATCGGGCGTGATGGGTCTCAATGCCGCAATTGATTATATCTGGTCGTTGGATCTGGAGCAGATCTTTGCTTATGAAACTTATTTATTAAACTATGCAACAGAGGCTCTAAAATCAGTTGGTGGATTTAATTTGATTGGCACAGCTCGGGAAAAAGTACCGGTGCTTTCATTTGTTCATGGTAAAATCCATGCTCATGATGTAGGCACCATCCTCGATAGTGAGGGGATCGCCGTGCGCAGTGGTCATCATTGTGCGATGCCCCTGATGGATTTTTATGATGTCTCCGCCACATCTCGGATTTCTTTATCTTTTTATAACACCACTGAGGAAATTGATGCTTGTGTGAAAGCGTTGCACAAAGTCAAAGAGGTGTTTGCTTCATGATGGACCTGCGCGAACTATACCAAGAAATCATCATTGATCATAATCGAAATCCCCGCAATCATTATGTCATGCAAGAGGCAACCAACCAAGCAAACGGCTTCAATCCCCTTTGTGGTGATAAGTTAACCGTTTATATTCAAGTTGAAGATGATCAATTAAAACAGTTAAGTTTTATTGGATGCGGTTGTGCGATTTCACAAGCATCGGCTTCGTTGATGACCGATGCATTGCAAGGAAAATCGCTCCAAGAAGCGCATCTTATGTTTTTGCATTTTCATCAAATGTTGACCTCAGATGAGTCTATCCCTGAATTAGATGGTGATAAATTAACCGTATTGGCCGGTGTTCGTGCTTTCCCGGCGCGAGTTAAATGCGCAACTCTGGCCTGGCACACCATGGAAGCAGCGTTGAAACATGATCCGCATCCAGTCATGACAGAGTCCAGTGGAAACGAATTGTAATAGAGTAGGTGGATCATCAATATGCTTGGTTTGAAGAAAAAAAAGAATCCTGACGCCTTGAAAGAAGCCGTGATTCTTGCGCTAAAAGGGGTCTTTGATCCAGAAATTCCTGTCAATATCTATGATCTTGGGCTCATTTATCAAGTAGACATTGATGAAAAACAACGGGTAAATATTCAGATGACCTTGACATCTCCAGGTTGTCCAGTTGCACAAACTTTTCCTGGGACGGTTGAAAAAGCAGTGAATGAGGTAGCGGGTGTCAGCGAATGCACGGTTGAATTGGTTTGGGAGCCGCCCTGGGATCAGGAGCGGATGACTGAAGCAGCGCGCTTAGAACTCGGTATGTTTTATTAATGAATTGGCAACCGTCTGCATCAATTGATGCCTTGCGCCAACGTGCTCAAATCCTAGCGAACATCCGTGTTTTTTTTAATGACCGTGGGTATTTAGAGGTTGAAACACCGATCTTGGCACGGTATGGCATCACCGATGTTTATTTAAGCAATATCCAAGCCTTTTTTCGTGATAAGACTTATTATTTGCAAACCTCTCCTGAATATCACATGAAGCGGCTCCTGGCCGCAGGAAGCGGGCCTATCTTTCAACTGGCGAAAGTTTTTCGCGATGATGAATTAGGTCGCTGGCATAATCCCGAATTTACCATGCTGGAGTGGTATCAATTGGGCTTGGATCATCATGGCTTGATGGATGAAATGGATCTATTGTTACAGCAAGTAATCAACTCGCCTCCAATGATTCGCCAGACTTATCAGCAAGTTTTTATCGAAATGTGTGATCTGGATCCAATTGTAAGCAGTGTGGCGGACTTGCAAGATGCTTTGGTCCGCTTTAATTTATTGAATGTGTTGCCTGGCAATGAACAAGATCGCGATCAATATCTATTTTTGCTGATGAGTGAAGTGATTGAACCCGCATTGGCCGAACAATACCAAGCACCCATCGCTATCTATGGTTATCCTATTTCACAAGCAGCACTTGCAAAAGTATCCAATGGAGTGGCTGATCGGTTTGAAGTATATTATCGAGGGATCGAACTTGCCAACGGGTTTCATGAGTTAACCGACCCGAGCTTACAGTTGGCAAGATTTACAGAAGATAATTGCATTCGCCAGAAAAAGGATCAAGCGGTTGTTGAAATAGATACTTATCTATTGCGTGCGCTTGAGCATGGGCTACCTGCTTGCAGCGGCGTGGCATTAGGGATTGATCGCCTGGTCGCGATCGCCTTAGGGGCCTCGTCACTGGCGGACTGTCTAGCTTTCGATTTTTCAAGGGCTTAGGGGTGGTTCGCTAATAATTTTAAGGATGTTGCCCATATTCTTTTGCAACTTGATCAGGTTCGACGACCTCGCTCAGACTGCTTTTGCTAGGAGTGGGCTTGGTAGCATCACTATCATCAGTAAAAAAACTTATCGTACTCAGGGAAGCGCTTAATTTCCCAATCGTTATTGGTTCGATAGTGGAGGCTGCTGAATAATTCTTGGCGTATATGACGATGTCATCAGGCATGGAACTCAGCATCTGTTCAGTTATTTTTGTCGGATCAACGCCATTTTTTGCGGCGAAATTGCTTTCTAAAGTTGGGAACCAATTAAAGTTAACTAGGTGTATGGTGATGTGTATCGGAATGTGTTCTTGGTTCGCTTCATCCATGCACCAGGTGTGAACATTAAAATTGATTTTTAAAGTACCATGTAAAGTGCCCATTATTCATAAATTGGATGGGAGCTAGGTTCCAAGTAGAGATGATATTCTGTTGATTTCCAAGGGATTTTATTGGTCGGGACGGAAGGATTTGAACCTTCGACCACTAGCACCCCATGCTAGATTAATTTGTTTTCATTAAAGATCAATTAATATCAAAAAATCTGTTTATTCTAGATAAATCAAAGGATAGTTGATTTATCTGTATGTCAAATAGTATCATATGATTTAATGCAAGCTCAAGAAAAAGTGTAGCCATAAGTGTAGCCAAAATATGGAAAAGTTTACGCATAATAAAATTTTAGGACTGCTGCCCAAAGAAAAGCGATACCTTGTCAATGAAGGTAATGGGTTCTGTTTACGTATTTCTCCACAAGGAACAAAAACATGGTTTTACCGTTATAAGTTTAATGGTAAGGAGAAATGGCTAACCATTGGACATTTCCCATCAATGGGGGTTGCAGAAGCACGCAAACGTTTTAATGACTATTGGGAGATGCGATCTTCAGGCCAAGATCCTGAGCAGATCGCCATCGAGCAACAAATTCAAAAAACCAATACCGTGCAAACATTAATAACAGAATGGTACAAGCACTATATCCTGAAGCATCGCAAACAACCTCAGCAAATTAAACAGCAAATTGATGCCGATATTATTCCATTATTAGGCAAACTAGAACTTAACAAATTACAAACTCGCGATATCACAAGGGCATTGGATAGCATTGTAAAACGCGGCGCACCTGTGCATGCCAATAAAGTATTAAGCACACTAAAACAAGTATTTAATTATGCGGTCAATCGTGGTGAATTGGTTGCAAATCCCGCTGCAAGCTTAAGAGCACGAGACGTTGGTGGTGTTGAAAAGCCCAAAGAGCGCTATCTCACCTTAGATGAGCTTAAAACCCTGTGGTTGTTTTTAGAGAGTGAACAGCATGGTTTATCGTTATCAATCAAACAAGCCATTAAGATCATTATCTTAACAGGCGTCAGAACCGCAGAAATACGCTTGGCAACATGGTCTGAATTTGATTTTGATCAATCCTTATGGATTATTCCACCTGCGCATACAAAGACTGCAATGCCGATGAAAATTCATTTGGTCCCACAAATTAAATCAATATTACAAACACTACAACAAACATCCGCTTCAGCGTATGTCCTTACAGGTAGTGACGCATGCTCATCGCTTTCAGAAAAAGCCATTTCAAAAGCGATTAGCCGCATTCAAGAGCGTGTTGGAATCCCCTATTGGACAGCACATGACTTGCGAAGAACTTTTGCCACACAATTGGGGGAAGCATTACATGTAGATCCAGTTGTGATTGAAAAATGCCTAGGCCATAAAATGCCAAAGATCATGGCTACTTATAATAAAAATGAGATGTTGCATCAGAGAAAAGACGCATTAAATCGCTGGGGAGAGCTCTTGGAAAATTTATTATCTACGAGTATATTGCCGGTTTTAGGTTCACCAAAAAGTTCACAGAAAAGTTCTCTGATAAGTTCACAGAAAACAGCAATCAATAGCGAGGTCGTCGCATGAATATACAAAAGTTACAAAAACTGATCCAACAAGGCGAATCGCACTGTTTAGAGTTTAAAAAATCCACCGCACAAATAAAACCTGCTTTTGAAACGGTATGTGCGTTTTTAAATGGTAAAGGAGGCTATGTCCTGTTTGGTGTGAAGGACAATGGTGAACTGATTGGACAACAAGTGTCTGATAATACAAAACAAGACATTGCGAATGAAATCAGAAAAATTGAACCGAATGCGCCGATTGAAATTCATTATGTGCATTTAGAAAATCATCATCAAATCATTGTTCTCGAAGTACAAGCAGGAAAGTATGCGCCATACACCTATGATGGCCGTTCGTTTGAACGCACCACATCCAGTACTTCAAGAATGACGCAACATCATTATGAACAACTGATTATCAAGCGAGGCCATCAAAATCACGCCTGGGATAAGGATTATGCAGAAAATTATAGTATGGATGATCTGGATCACAATGAAATTCGCCTCATGATACAAGATGGCATCGATCAAAATCGCATTAGTTCTGAAGTGATTCATTACAGCATTGACCGCATACTGAACCAGCTCGAATTAATGTGTGATGAAAAAATTACTAATGCAGCCGTCGTATTATTTGCGAAAAAAATGAGCCTAGATTTTTTCCAATGCACCATAAAAATGGCACGCTTCAGAGGAAAAGATAAAACCGGTGATTTTATTGATAACCAACGCTTCTCTGGGAATGCATTTCAAATCATCCGAGCAGCAGATGCGTTTGCAGCCAGACACTTGCCGATTGCCAGTCATTTTGAACCAGGCCAGATTAAACGCATTGATCAACCCGCCGTCCCCAATCGTGCCTTGCGAGAGGCATTAATTAATGCCATATCTCATCGCGACTATACCGCTTATACGTCAACCATTTCGCTCGCTATTTATGATGATCGGCTCGAATTGTGGAATGCAGGTACGTTACCGAATCGTTTAAAATTAGAGGATTTACGATCATCACATGATTCTCACCCAAGAAATAAACAAATTGCTATGGCTTTTTATGAGCGAGGCTGGATAGAAATGTGGGGAACGGGTACGACTCGTATGATTGAGTTCTGTCGAAAAAATGGAACACCAGAACCTGAATTTCGTGAATATGCGGGTGGCTTTGCGGTTATTTTCCCGTTTAAAGAAGTCATGAATACCGAAGCTACAGCTCAATCGAATTTACATCATATTCGGTTAACACCTCGCCAAGAAGAGATTATATCCATCTTAAAAGGAACCGTTGAATTATCAGGAGCACAGATTCATGAGCAACTTCACGTTAAAATACCCATGCGAACACTGCAATATGAATTAAATAAGTTGAAGAAATTAGGTCTAATTTCCTCAAAAGGACATGCGAAATCTTTTGTTTGGAGTTTGATGACATAAATGTTGCGGCAATGTTGCGGCAATGTTGCGGCAATGATTCGGCAATGATTCGGCAATGTTGCGGCGATCTAGGCAATCTAGCAGCATCGTGATCAATGAAAATAAGGCGATATGATGACTATTTTTGAAGAAATTGAGCAGTTAGAGCAAGACGCTGTAGTTTTTGGTTTGCAATGGGAAACCAGCGATCAAATCATGACTCAGATTCGTAACGAATGCTTAGAAATAGAGGAACATCTGCATTCCCCTGAACAAAGGGAAGCGCTACAGGATGAAATAGGCGATCTTTTGCACGCTGCTTTTTCACTGTGTGTATTTAACAATTTTTCACCTGAGGTCACCTTACGAAAAAGCCTGGATAAATTTGAACATCGATTGAACGCCATGAAGGAGCTAGCCAAAGAAAAAGGCTTGCCCCATCTGAGAGGAAAATCATTTGATGAGTTAATGCAGTATTGGGAGCAAGCCAAAGCACGCACCAAGTTACCTCAAAAAAGCAACGTGAGTGGTACTAAAAAGGCTTTGGATATTTGGGAATCGAAAGTGACTCAAAAGGAGTTAATCCTAAAAAATGTTTGGTGTGGTCAATGTGCTTCTACCTGCACCATAAGTGCTCCTGTTGCAACAATTGTTGGTAGGAGCATTGTACTCAATGGAAATTGTGCAACATGCGGTGAAAAAGTTGCGCGATATATTGAGGAAAGTTAACATTTTGAGCAAAGAGTATTTGCTAACTTTTTATTTTGTGCATTTTTTATTTAGATGAACCATAGTGACATCCGTCTCTGTGATAGGCGATGCAACCTTTATGTGTCTTCATTTTCATAAAAGCCCATTCATTTATACCGGATTGATTCTCTGTATAAGATCCCGCCAAACAAACATAGGGCTCATTTTTCATGAGCTTAAGGTATTGATTAAACCGATCCTCGGCAAGCATAATAGGTAATCGCCCCCAAACAACATATCTATCAACAGTATAGTTTTTACTTAAAATAGAAATAGTCAAAGAAGCTTCATTTTCACCGTTGTATTTAACATCACTTTCATCATCGTCCTCAGGGGAGTAACCCAGATCTTGAAGCTCGACTCTTACCGAGTTTCTTGGAACACATTGCCAATAAATAAATTCTCTACTTTTTTTTGAAAACTTATGTGGATGTTTTACTCCATCCAAATGACTATCCAAATCAATTTCATTTAAAATTCCATAATCATCGGACAATACTGTGTTCGGATATTTTTGTTTCAAAGAAATATTCATTGCATTGACCATAAGAGGAAATATGCAACTACATAGAATCATCAGTATCATTTTTTGCTTCATACCATTTACTCTTTAAATTTCTCATAAATCGAACGGAATATTTTCATTTTGTCCTCAGGATCAGGATGTGGATTATTTTTGTCTAAAATGCCGCTCAATACTCCTTTGTATTCTGCTACTGCATCATCCCAAGTGACTATATGGCTTGGGTTTATCTTAGCGTAGCGTTCTTTGGCACAAGCTTTTTTTAAAAATAACCATCGAGTCCCTGCACATATATTGGCTGATGGTTCAACTGCATCTGTGTGAGAAAGATGAATAAAATGCTCTCTTAATCCATCTTCATGACCATTAATAATACGCAAAGTTTCATCAGTAAGTTGCATCAATCCGCGTGCAGGACCTATTTTCTTAGGATTATGAGGATTAATAACATTTGGATCGAAACTTGACTCACTCGCGATAAGCGCTTTGACTAAATTCGGATCAAGCTGGTCTTTAGCTTCAAATACTTGGTTCCAGTATAACACCCATCCGCGAATTTGAGCATCAAATTCATCTGCTCGAGGATATTTTAGAACATGCGCGTTAGGCGGTCCCTTTAAATCAGAAAATCTAGATTTTGTAATGATCATTAATTCCGATAACAACAATATGTCTCTAATTTCATGTTTGTTTTTACCTAATGGATTTTTCGCGCAATGTGCATGTCGAACAACAACTTCACCTTCTGGATGTTTTTTACTGGGTGGAATATGTTCTATATGCTCTTTGACATAATGCATTCCAATAGGACAGAGGCGCCACCGGTGGACTTTTTTTGTTTGTTCTTCAGTATTAGCGAAAGCAATTTCATTGATTGTGCTATCCATATTTCCTCCATAGAGAACTATTCAACATCATGTAAATCATAATTTATTTTTGATCAGTACGCGTAAAATGGTATCCAGAACTATATCCAGTCGTTTACTAACATCGGAAGCCAAGAAACGCAAAATCATATAGCCATGCTCTTGCAATAACAAGTCTTTGCGCCTGTCTGTGCGATAGGCTTCTTTGGATGACAGATGTTGAACTCCATCTATCTCAATCGCAACCCGTGTATCCATACAAATGAGATCCACTTCCATACCACCTAATCCATCAAACGGAATCGTTAACACATGATTTAATTGAAATCGCCCCTTAGTCTCCGATAATGTTTCCAGGCGATAAAACAAGAATGCTTCAATTAGGCTTCGTGCACGATCAATTTGATCATTTTCTAAAATTGCCACATCTGCAAATAATTGTGCTAAAGGATTATCAACACCATCTGCAACCAAGCGTCTAATCGTACTGCCATAATCATTTTTCCACAGTGGTTCAGCTAGAAGAACAATATCTGTTGGCCACCCGGGATAGGCGCTTGCAGGTTGTATGATTTTATAACCAACCGATTCATAAGCATTAGAGCGACGCTGAAACATACGATCAAGCATAGGTACTGCAAAATCCGCATAATCATACACATGGACTTCTTTTTTTGAATCATGCAATCGATGGAGCCGACCAACGTACTGCGCAATAGTGCCTTTCCAAGAAATGGGTAATGTCATAAATAACGTATCTAAACGTGCATCATCGAATCCTTCTCCAACAAATCGCCCTGTTGCCAGGATAACGCGTTCTTCATTAAGTGGAATCAACGTTAATTGCGAAATAGCTTGCTTCATATCTTTAGCGCTCAATCCCTCTTTAAGCACAATTAAATGCTGAACCTGAGAAACCAATTGCTGATGCAATACATCAAGATGCTCGTTTCGCTCAGTTAAAATAATAGGTGAACGTCCTTTTTTAACTGCATGAACAACATCATTACAAATCATCTGATTGCGATACGTATCATGAATCAATTCTTCATATAAATCTTGAAATTGAATACGCAAATTTTCATTGCTTTGTTTATAAGGCTGAAAACTCGTCGGACGCACAAAAACATAATGATCAAAAGGACGAACATTGGCCTGATCTTTGGCATTGACCCGATGAAGAATGGGACCACATCTCATCATGATAATAGGATGACGACCATCTTTGCGAACTAATGTGGCTGATAATCCAGTAATAAATTTGGCTTTGACTTGGCGGATGATATCGTCAAAACTCACAGAAGGTATATGATGACATTCATCAACAATCACATAACCATACTGAGAAATCATGGTCACAACATCAGTATGTTTAGTGAGGCTTTGAATTAATGCAATATCGATAAATCCAGTTATTTTCTTGCGCCCACCACCAAATCGACCAATTTTCTTTGCAGAGATTCCAAGAAATGTTTGTAATCGTTCTACCCATTGATCTTGCAATTGCTTAGTATGGACAATGATTAATGTATTCACTTGCCGTTTAGCAATCATCCAAGCTGCAACTACCGTTTTACCAAACGCTGTCGTTGCAGAAAGTACGCCAATGTCTGAGTTGATTAAGGCGTCAACAGCAAGTTGTTGTTCAGGTCTTAATTCACCGCAAAATTGGATATCGAGTGGTGTGCCAGCAAACACCTCTTCTTGAACAGTATATTTAATTTTTAATTCACGAAGTAATTTTACAATATCACCAAAACAACCCCGGGGTAATCCAATATGATGAGAATAATCCTGAGCGCACCCAATAATCCGTGGTTTATCATAAACCGGCAATCGCATGGCTTGCGCTTTATAAAAATCAGGATTTTGAAAAGCTGCAATGCGAATTAATCGATTTAATAACGGTGATGGCAGTGCTTCTTTTTCAATAAAAATCTCATTGCTGATAACTAAATGTAGTGTTTTAGGTAATACATCAATAATCGGTAGGGGTACCGGTGGCTTCCAAGGTGTTCTATTTTCCTCTTCAACAATTTCTAATCGGATACCAACAACACGTCCTTTAGCCTCTGCCTCACCAACCAGTTGTTCCACTTCAAAACGCGTTATTTTTTTAATGTCTGCAAGATAAGCCCATTGATCTTCAATCACTTGCAATTGATCATCGATAAATACACTATTACCTGCATTACGTGCTGATTTTTGCAGAGGTAGTGCAATTAAATTACCGAAGCCACCACGGGGCAAAGTATCTTGGTTAGGGAAAAATCGATCATAAGAGTCTAGACCAACCCCAGGATTCGATTCCATAGTTTCTGTTAGGATGGACGCACCTAATTTTCTTGCAAGGGCTGCCGAAATGTACTCCTCAAAAAAAAACCAAACATGCGCACCTTTTCCTGACCGAGATCGCTCCAATACCGCCGGCAAATTCTTTTGATGACAGGTTTTCAAGAAAGCAACCGCATCATGCTCCCAGTTTGCTTTATCAAAATCAGCTGCAAGCAAATAACAGGTTTCATCCAACAGCATGGGATAAATACCCATGACAAAATCATCACCCTTTTGGTTATGACCTTGTAAATGCCAATAAACCACTTCATCATCTACGGGTATGAATTGTCGGTGTTGGCAATTCATACATTTGATATGGGGCTTCTGACAGATGTTTCTTACCCATTCATTTTTACAAGCGGGTGCATATCCTGATTTAAGCGTTTTTCTGTTTTGAAACCGACGAGGATAAACATCAGATCGACCACGAAATAGTGACTGAAATAAGGTTATCTTTTCTGCTGTTGAGGAATGCTGGTTAACCATTGAATTTCAGCCAATTATTAAGTGGTTAAGTATAACTCAAGATTCATTTAAAAAATAATGAACTAATTTTGTGATCTCTTATTAGAATTACTATTCTGTCACAACGCGCAACAACAATAGTGAATGCGCTCAAAGTAGATGAAGTATTTTCAATACAATAGAGAATAAAAATAATAATTAAAATGGATATATTAAGCGGTAACAGCACACACCTTTCGTCGGATTGCCGACATGATACAACCCGTTGATATATAATAAATTATTTTGACTTTAACTTGGTTTTTATGAAAAAAACACCGATGAGTTCATGATGAACGAAAGTGATGAGCGTTTATCGAGATAAAAAATATTAATTTTCAATAAGATACACTCAATAAAACCACTGACTTCATCATGATTTTTCATCGCGTATTCATCACAGACTCACTTATTTTTGCCAAAACCACTTGGTTTCCAGGTTGATCAATTTTATCAAAAAGTATATCGAATCCTGCTTGCTGAACTAAAAATGTATTTATTGCAGCAGGTCGTCCACTGTGACAAAAACGCTCACCAAACATCTCTGATTCAATCGTGTATTCATCAATGACAGTATGATGGCCATCAACGGGGTGACTCGTGTCCGCAAATGTCATAAGCAGAATGCCTTTGGGTTTGAGGAAGGAATGAAATTTTTTCAATATCTCAAGATGCTTATCGGCATGAACATGAAAAAGAGCAAACCAACATACAATCGCATCAAAACGAAGGTTGGTTTTAAAATCACAAATATCAGCTTGAAATAGCTTTTCTTTTGAAATAACTCGTTCGGCATATTTGAGAAGCCTAGGTGAAATATCAAGGCCATAAACATCGAATCCTTTTTCAACAAGGTATGTCGCAATGGGCTTGCCAGAACCACATCCCGCATCAAGAATCGTAGCACCTTCAGTTAAATGAGTAATCGCCGCATCAATGGATGGCTGCTCTATATACCATTCTCTTTTTTCAAACCAGATGTCTGCAATGTTGTCGTAACCGGTTTTAATTTTATCGTTAAATTTTTTATTCATTGAAATTCTTCTCCAGAGGAGAGACTCAGTAACTCCTCAATGTGACTGATTAAATGGTCAGGGTTCGCTAATTGCAAACGGTCAAAAGAATCAAATCCCCAACTGACTGCGATAGCGTGTATTTTGGCTCCATGAGCCGCTTCAATATCCCTTACTTCATCACCCACATAATAGGTTGTTAGTGTATTAAGCGATTTTTGTTTGATCAATCGATTGAGGGCTCGTTTTTTACTAAATAAGGATTTATCACAATCAATGAAATCGAATAACTCCCAGAGCTCATTTTTTTTCAAAACAAACTCAACGGTTGAATAAGCATTACTGCTGATTAATCCAATCTGATGATGTAAACTTAATTTTTGCAGCGTTTTTATCCAATCAGGAAAAATAGCAATATCTTCAATGCGCTTGTTTGTCATCATTTTAAGTTTTCTGACAAATGATGAAATACGCCAAAATGGAACATTAAGGTATTTCAGTACTTCCCGAGCATGTAAATTTTTTAACTCGAGCAATTCATTCGGTGTTAATTGTTTGCAACCAAGATATGCTGAGTGATTCACGAGAATATTACATGCTAAAGAAAAACTATCTGCAATGGTCCCATCAAAATCAAAAATATAGGTAGCCATTAAATTGTTTTTCCAATAAAGCGATCGCCGTCTTGAATCCAAGCAATTTGTATAGATTGATTTTTTTCATCCTCACAAAACTCAACTTTTACATCAGGTCGGCTGCTAAAGAATGTAGTTTCTGACGCAGGAAATAATTTTATTTCGGGTTGGTTGTCTATTTTTGCCACCAAATTTTGGTCCACTAAAGTAACCACCAAGTTAAATGGCTGTGTTGTGTAATAAACATTCACTGGTGTTATCCTGTATGAGCCAGTCAATTTGGCAAGTACATCGGTTGAAAGCGTTACTCCTTTTCTTTCAAAGGGTAGAACCACTGATTTTTCATAAATGACGTTAGCAAGGTTTAAGCCAAGACTTTGTGGAACGAAACCGAATGCAATGAGATTGGCCAAAACGATGATAGAAATTTTCTCTTTTGGAAAATACATCATAAATGTATTAAATCCATTAATACCACCGCCATGACTGATCGATTTGTGCCCGTCAAATGATTGAACACTGACCCCAAACCCATAACTGTTTTTAAACGGCCGTATCATTTTATTTAATGATTCTGATGAAATAATTTTTCCTGCGAACAATTGCTCTTGCCAAATAAGCAAATCTTGTGTGGTTGAATACAGGGAACCGGCTGCGTAAGGAAGGCTCATATCAAGAAAATCTGTATTGTATAAGCCGTCAGGCTTTATTTCATAACCAGATGCACGATGCAATATAATGTCCGAATGAGAATCATAACCAGAGTCATCCATTCCAACCGGTTTGAAAAGATTGGTTACAATAAAATCTTTAAAGCTTAATCCAGTTATTTTTTCAATCAAATAACCAAGCAGTACATAACCGGAATTACAATACTCATAATTGGATCCGGGTTGAAATACCAATGGTTTATGACGAAATAAATCGATTTGTTGCTCGGGTGTCTTTGCTAAGGTTGTTACTGATGCAAACTCAGGCAATCTAGTATAGTTTGGGATGCCCGATGTATGGGTTAATAAATGAAAGAGAGTAATGTCGTTCCATGCGATTGGCGCATCCGGCAAATATTTTTTTATTGAGTCTGTTATGCTGAGCTGCCCGCTCTCTTCAAGCAACAAAATAGCGACCGCTGTAAATTGCTTCGTAAGAGATCCCAGGCGAAATTTAGTCGTTGATGAATTCGGTATTTCCCACTCGAGATTAGCAAACCCATAGCCTTCATTGAATAGTAAATGTCCATCTTTTGCAACAAGGACAGCCCCCATAAACTGCTCGTTTGCAACATAGGACGCCACAATTTCTTTCAAGTACAATATTTGATTATTCATGCTTTTCCCACATCGGTGGATGATAAGTGAATTCTACTTCAATTCCATCAGGATCGCTGACACTAAATGAATGGGTACCTATTCCAAATGTTTTGGGGGGACAAGGGATAGCGATTTTTGTAGACTTCATTTTTTCATAAAGCGCATTAACGGATGAGACAGAATCTAATGCAAATCCAATATGCTCCAGGCGTTGGGGGCTTGAAAACGAATCTTCAATGCGATGTAAAGAGATATTGTCACCCTGGCCGGGAGAGTCATTTAAGGTGTGTAAATAGCGCGGGAGAAAATTTTTTAACGCTGTAAAACTTAACTTCATGCTCAATCTCTCATAGTCTCACCTCACTGTCAAAATATTTTTTAATAAAAAAATCAAAAAAATTATTGC
>DAIDKT010000050.1 GCA_027449905.1 Legionellales bacterium | reverse complement strand
CCCCCTCTTCAGGATATATTCCTACGCGTTACTCACCCGTTCGCCACTCGTCAGCAACTTAGCAAGCTAAGTCCTGCTACCGTTCGACTTGCATGTGTTAAGCATGCCGCCAGCGTTCAATCTGAGCCAGGATCAAACTCTCCAATTCAATCCCTAGCTAAAATTTCTTCTAGCTGCTTTCTTTAACTAAACATCCATAACGAAATGTCTAATCTTATTTCTTTCTTTGCACCCATTAACAGAGCGCCCACACAGTTTGTCTTCTCTTTCTTAATCAACCCACCCTAGCGGCGTGATGCGTATTCTACCGATCTTAGCAGTAATGTCAATCTCTTTTTTTATTTCAGGGCGATAGAATATGTTCCTACATCTATGGATGAATGTATTCACCCTATAGCTATTATCAGAGATAGCGTGATAGTTTATCCATCCTTTGATAATGCGGATGACTCGCTTGGTAACGCTGTGTGTATCTTCGTGGAGGCAGTCTTTCAGGTGACTCGGCAGCCCTTTGAGCTTTGCTGCAAGTCGGTCGCCCCGGCTTTTATACTTCAATCGCCATACTCCCTTCCTGCTTCGTCCCCAGTAGCATATAAATCCTAGAAATTTATAGATTGGGAGCTGCTCTCCTCGTTTATCAGCTTGCTCTGCGGCTTTTCTCCCAGACGGGATGAGGCTTGATTTACCTTCATGTAATTCAAGACCAAACCTCGCTAATCGCTTTGGAGGCACCTGATAGAAGCGCTCGGCATCCTTTGGGTCTTCAAATATAAATACCATATCGTCAACAGTCCCTATTCAAAAAAAACATCCCAAATCATGAGATTATTGATGATCATGTTTCAGAAAATGAATTGTCAACAGACCTTAGGAGACTTATAAGCAATAACAATGATATATTTCCAGGTATTTGATTTAACTAGTTTGTACTGATCATATGATGCTTGGATGTTTTTCAATATCAGCCGATGACGCTCTTTTATCCATTTATCCAGCTTCAACTTAAAAAAAAGATCAATACCCGAAATGATGGGATAGGTAAATCGGGCCAATCTTCGTAACGACGGTATGGTATTGTCCGTGATATCATGCACTTCAATGTGCTTAAATCCAGCATTTATTATTAGTTGTTTATACTGTTCCAGGGTTAATAAATCATGCATGGCCCAACCGCTTAACCAACGACCAAGTCTATATTGCTCTTTGACAGTCAGTTGAGGATCTTTACGGAGCATGTATTCAGCAATGACCAAACGTCCTTGTTCGTTTAAAACCCGATATGCTTCATGTATAAATTGTTGCTTGCAATCACTATGACAAATCGCCTCGTGGCCCCAGACCACGGAAAAAGTTTGATCTCCAAATGGTGTCTGGGTGTAATCAGCCTTTCTAAAATCTAATAGATGAGACACCTCATTATCTACAGCGTACAAAATAGCTTTCTGTAACCGATAGGTGGCCAGATCGATGCCCATCACTTTCGATTGTCGATGCTTCGCCAACCAAATTCCCGTCCCTCCGATGCCGCAACCTGCATCCAGAACATAGTCTTTATCAGTAACATTCGCCTTGTTGCTGATCACTTCATTCATTTTAACCAGGGAATCAGAATGTGTTTTTGTCGAACAATCATAATAACCAAAATGAATGGCCAAATCTTTCTGGCTATACCACATAACTTGATAGTCATTTGCCGTTGCAGTCACGTAGCTTAGGACTTTTTCATTTTGGCTTAATCTTTCCATTCAACCTCTGATGTATAATTTGGCAATGCGTTGCTTGCCTACTTGAATAATGTAGGTTTGATTCATTTCTAAAACTCGTGAACCATCTTCAATCTTTTCCTGATTAATTTTGACCGCACCTTGTTTAATCAAGCGATTTGCTTCAGATGAGCTGGTGACCAAACCAAGGTGTTTAATCAATTGAGAAATAGATCGAGTTGCATCATGATCGACCGTGATCAGGTCCAGATCTTCAGGTACCATCTTTTTTTGAAATCGGTCGATAAAGGCTTGATGGGCCTGATCAGCCTGATTTTTATCATGAAACCGAGTCACTATTTCTTTCGCAAAATCGATTTTCACATCTCGTGGATTTAAACCATCCGCGACAGCTTGTTTGATCTTGATTATATCAGCGGTGGTTTTAAAACTTAATAAATCAATATAGCGCCACATTAAATCATCAGCAATTGACATCAGTTTACCAAACATCATGTCCGCTGTTTCACTGATACCAATGTAATTATTTAAAGATTTCGACATTTTTTTGACACCATCTAACCCCTCTATTAACGGCGTCATCATCACCACTTGGGGTTCAAATCCATCATGCTTTTGTAGCTCGCGCCCCATCAGTAGATTGAATTTCTGATCCGTGCCGCCGCATTCAACATCCGCTTGCAAAACAACCGAATCATATCCTTGCATCAAAGGATACATAAACTCATGAATCGCGATCGGTTGTCCTGAGGTATAGCGTTTACTGAAATCATCTCGTTCCAACATGCGGGCAACGGTATTTTTCGCCGCAAGGCGCATCATATCAGCTACTTTCATTTCGTTGAACCATTTTGAATTGAATTCAACAATTGTTTTGTCAGGATCTAAAATTTTGAAGACTTGCTGCTGATATGTTTTAGCATTTTCAAGCACTTGCTCGACGCCAAGTGGTATTCTGGTTACATTTTTTCCAGTTGGATCTCCGATCATCGCTGTGAAGTCGCCGATGAGAAAAATAACCTGATGACCAAGTAGTTGAAATTGTCGTAATTTATTCAGCAAAACCACATGACCCAAATGAATATCAGGCGCGGTAGGATCAAACCCCGCTTTGATTTTAAGCGGAATATTTTTTGCTAGCTTTTTTTCCAAATCTCCAATGGGCAGAATTTCTTCACATCCTCTCAAAAGATCATGATCCACGTTCAACTGACCAAAACGCCGTTCCGTTTTTTCTAAAAAATTATCAACAATCATCACAGCAAAACCTTTTTTTGATTGACCTAACTTCTCGCAACGAGTATCTTAGCCCGGATATATCGTTACTGCTAGACATGTATGGTTAAATATGGATCAAAAACCTCAAATAACAACAAAAAAAATGTTGAGTCCACACAAGTTGGTTGGATTGGTGGTTTTGTTTTTGGTTTTATTGTTTGGCTATCTGGTAATTGAGCGTGACTATTATAAAAAACATGACTATATTAAGCAAACGATCGAGTTACCAACCATCGACGAGGAGCTTTCTGTTCAACCTGAAGATGAAGATGGTGGCTGGAAAACGATTACCACCAAATCTGGAGACACCTTAGGCAAACTTTTTACCCAATCAGGAATCAATCAACAAACTTTACAAGCGGTGTTAAAAAATAATCCGTATGCGAAAAACTTAACCAACATCAAACCAAATCAGCAGATCCAACTTTTAATTCGAGATCAAGTTTTAGAAAAAATCATGTTTCCTCTCAACCCCACTGAATTTTTAATTGTTGCAAGAGAAGAACATCAATACCGGACTAAAATCAAAGCACGGACAATGGAAGAGCATGAAGATTATATGACAGCAACTGTCCGTGGTTCATTGTACCGGACAGCGCAACAGATGCGAGTTCCCTATAAGTTAATTCAACAAATGATTGAAATTTTTCACTGGCAAATCAATTTTGGAAAAGATACACAACCAGGGGATCAATTCACTATCTTGTACAAATCTTACTATGTCGATGACACCTTGGTTAATACTGGTGAAATCTTGGCAGTGTCTTACTCAACAAAAGAGAAAACGCATCAAGCGATTCGCTATGTTGATGCAAACGGTAACGCTGATTATTTTACCCCAGAAGGTTTGAGTTTGAAAAAGGCATTTACCAGATATCCGATTCAATTTAGTCACATCAGCTCGACTTATAGTCGATCTAGATATCACCCGGCTTTGCATTATAGTCGTCCACATAAAGGGGTTGACTTGGCTGCACCGATTGGAACACCAATTCATGCGACCGGTGATGGTCGGATCCAAATCATCGGCCGACAGAATGGTTATGGTAATATGGTTAAAATTGTTCATAACAAAACTTATGCGTCGATTTATGGTCATTTATTAAAATTTCAAAAAGGTCTCTCGCGAGGAGATTATGTTAAACGTGGTCAAATCATTGGCTATGTTGGTCAAAGCGGTTTGGCAACCGGGCCCCATTGTCATTATGAATTTCATGTTAATCAACAACCACAAAATCCAACCACCATTAAGCTACCCCATGCTGCACCAATTTCTGGCCGTGAAGTCGCTCTATTTCGGCAGAAAGCGCAAGATAGGTTGGCAAGCTTAAAGCTTTATGAAGCAAGCAAGTTGGCTGATGCAAAGCAGACGCGATCAGCAGACATGGGATAGTGAGCGTGTGGTTAGGCCAAGGCTCAGCATGCTTCGACGAAACGGCGGTCATGGTCCAAAAATATATCCACAAATACTGACAGACGCAATCACACTGGCTAAATCCGCCAATAAACCCGCCGGAATTGCATGACGAGTATGTCGAATATTGACGGCTCCAAAATAAATAGCAATCACATAAAACGTGGTTTCAGTACTACCCATCATCGTAGCAGCAGTTTTTGCCACCATGGAATTACCCCCATATTGATGCATCAGATCAACCATCACCCCATTAGCGGCACTTCCAGAAAAAGGCCTGATAAGAGCCAAGGGTAATAACTCAGACGGCATACCGATTGCGGTTAATACAGGGGCTAAAAATTGCTCTATTAATTCGAAAAATCCAGACGCTCGCAGCATGCCGATTGCAACCATTAAAGCAACCATGTAGGGAATCAAACCGACACTGACATCAAAACCATCTTTCGCGCCATGAATAAAAGCGTCTAATACGTTAATTTTTTTAATCACACCAAACAGCGGGATCCCAACGATAAAACACAAAAACAGTATATTTGATACATAGTTTGCTATATGATTCATAAATTATCAGATTGTTTTAAGCGGTACAACGGCAATCTAGCCAGTTGTTTCACTGAAATAATAGCAACTGTCGTTGAAATCATTGTGGCAACCAGCGAGCTAAAAATCACACTACTAGGATGAATTGCGCCATTTGCGGCCAAATAGGCGATGGCTGTTGCTGGAATTAACTGGACACTTGAGGTATTAATAGCTAAAAACGTGCACATGGCATTGCTGGCCGTATTAACATGGTTATTCAATCGCTGTAATTCTTTCATGGCTTGCAAACCAAAAGGCGTTGCCGCATTTGCCATACCCAGCATATTAGCGGCCAAATTCATAATTATCGCGCCCATCGCTGGATCGTCAGCGGGTACTTCAGGAAATATCCGGCACATGACTGGTTGCAATACCCGTCCAAAGATCTTGATTAAACCGGATTCTGAGGCGATTTTCATGATACCAAGCCACAATGTCATCACCGCCGTTAACCCCAAAGCTATCTCAAACCCCAATTTAGCTGAGTCGGTCACTGCATTGACCACTTTATCTAGCCGACCCTCTATCAATCCAACGATAACGGCAATAAAGAGCATAGATAACCAAATAATATTTAACATGCCGGTCCCTCTGCGCTAAAATCCGATCAAACCATAATACATTGGATATTTCAAGATGAAATACAGGTACTCATTTCACGTTTTTTATTGGCTGGTGACTTTATCAACAGTCTCCTCCGCTCAGAATATCAACCACACTTCATGTGCTCAAACCAATGCGGTTATAACCAAACTCTATCAAACGCTAGCAACCAAGCGCATTGAGAACAAAGGGGATCGGATTGTCTTCATCGCCCAGAAATTATTAGGCAAACCTTATGAGTTGGGCGCACTCGGTGAAGGTCGGAGCGGTTATTTCGATGAGTATCCTTTATACCGTACAGATGCATTTGATTGTGAAACATATGTAGACACCGTGTTAGCACTTACTTTTGGTCATGATTTACCTTCATTTAAACGATATATCAAAAAAATTCGCTATGAAGATAGTAAGGTATCATTCATCAATCGCAATCATTTTACTTGTCTAGATTGGAATAAAAACAATCAAAAACAGCAACTCATTGAGGATATAACCCACCAAATCTTCGATCAACAGCATCATGTAATAGCACAGAGCGCACAAACGTTTATTGATAAGCCTAATTGGTACCAGCATTTTGGCATTGGTCATATTCGCCTGCGTCATAACACGCTGCATGAACAACAAAAACGGCTGGCTAAATTAAAACAAAAAGCCAAACATCTGGTCAAAGAAAGGTCGGAGGTCGATTATATACCATTGAAGCAGTTATTCAATCAAAACGGTCAAGCAAACATGTTTTTATTCAAGCAAATACCCCAAGGCGCTGTCATTGAAATCATCCGTCCCAATTGGGACCTAACTAAAAAAATTGGAACCAATCTTAACGTTTCTCATATGGGTTTCGCTTTCTGGAAAGATGACAGGCTCTATTTTTTGCAAGCATCCTCTCAGGACAATGTGGTAGTTAAAGTACCGTTAATAGATTACTTACGAAGAGCTCAAACAAACCCAACCATTCAAGGCATTAACATTCAGGTTGCGAAATAAAATTGAATCCTGAATAATAGGATGTGTTGGCAATTGTTAAAACAGGACCACTTTACAGGAGTTTTGATGCTCATTAAACACAAATACACTTTTGCTTATGTAACCTGGTCTACATTGATAGCCTTCACCTTAAGCGCTTGCTTTCATCCACCATATAATAATTTTCATAAAGACCCCCCTAATCTCAAACGAACTGCGATGGGGCTGGGTATTGGAGCGGGCGTGGGAACGCTTCTCGGTTCAACCGTAGCTGGTTTATTGATTGGCGGTACCGCTGGCACGATTATCAATTTATATCGAACCAATAAGCAGAATATTATCAATGAAATCCGCAAAGAAGATATGCAATATATTGAGTATGGCGACACCATGACACTGATTGTTCCAACAGATCATTATTATTTGTTTAACAGCGCTCAATTGAATGATATTTGTTATGAAGGGCTCAATAATATCGTACGGTTATTAAAATTGTATCCCAAAAGTCGAATCTATGTCGCGGGTTTCACCGATAATGTTGGGCCCATGGAGAATCAGTTAAAATTGTCTCAAGCGAGGGCTGAAGCCATGCTTACGTTCCTATGGGCCCATGATATACCGGCACATTTATTAAAAGCAAAAGGCTATGGCAAACATTTTTCAATTGGAGATAATAGCCTCATACACGGCAGCGCCTATAATCGCCGTATTGAAATACAATGGTTTAGTTCCCCGAACGAAGAGCAAGCGCGAGCTTTGCAAGGCGGTATGAAGTAGGAAGCACGTAACCCAGGTTGCGGATAATATTGTTTCTTATTTTATTAAACTAGGAAAATTCATCCTAAACAAAGTAGAGTCTGTTGACAATTCAGATCTCCACGTCGCGAGACGTAGGGCTTCGAAAGATGAATTGTCAACACACCCTATTCTCCTGAAATAGGCACAAACCTAGTCAATTGAAGATCCTTCACAGCGTTCAGGATGAAGCTCCTGAGGAGTACTGGGGACATTCAGCGAGTGAAATAAACCCATCAAAAATGCGTTGTTGTAGACTGACTCACTGTCGAGCTAAAATCAAACGATTTTGCGAATTGGTCCCGCATTTGTGTGGCTGAAGCTAACACACTGTCGGCAGAATTGACACGTTTTTCTATTTTTTGAGATAAGATTTGGGAGAGTCATTTAAGGTGTGTAAATAGCGCGGGAGAAAATTTTTTAACGCTGTAAAACTTAACTTCATGCTCAATCTCTCATAGTCTCACCTCACTGTCAAAATATTTTTTAATAAAAAAATCAAAAAAATTATTGCT
>DAIDKT010000049.1 GCA_027449905.1 Legionellales bacterium | reverse complement strand
CCCCCTCTTCAGGATATATTCCTACGCGTTACTCACCCGTTCGCCACTCGTCAGCAACTTAGCAAGCTAAGTCCTGCTACCGTTCGACTTGCATGTGTTAAGCATGCCGCCAGCGTTCAATCTGAGCCAGGATCAAACTCTTCAATTTAATCCCTAGCTAAAATTTTTTCTAGCTGCTTTCTTTAACTAAACATCCATAACGAAATGTCTAATCTTATTTCTTTTTTTGCACCCATTAACAGAGCGCCCACACAGTTTGTCTTCTCTTTCTTAATCAACCCACCCTAGCGGCGTGATGCGTATTCTACTTATCTCACGCTTGTTGTCAATCACTTTTTGTTAGAACGCTTCATTTCTCTTTTTGTCTTTAAAACACCATGATTGCGTATCTATATATGAAGGTCCTGTTTTTATACATATGAATAAAGCGCAAGATAACCGAGCATGACGAGCCATTGGCGATAACATTTATGTTTCAGGGGTCAAAATGTTGGATCTTGTCCGCCGCTCTTTACATTTAGATTATTTCTGCTAATCTCTCCTCTGCAAACTAGATGCATGAAGACATGGCTAAATCAGATGGTTAAGTTGACGCCCAACGGCGTCATAATAATTGATTGCAGGATTTAGCAAAATTCATGAAAATGGTTTATCATGGTGGTTTTATGGGTCCCCTCGCGACGAACAGAGTATGAACCCCGTCAGGCCCGGAAGGGAGCAGCGGTAATATTCGCTTCGTGCGCAGGGGTGCGGCTCATAAAATCGCCGCCAATTTTTCAATCTGTGATACTTTATGAGCTATATCGCGCTTGCACGCAAATGGCGTCCCCGACAATTTTCTGAAATGCTGGGCCAGAATCATGTTACAACCGCACTCATTCACTCATTAGATCAACAACGCATCCATCACGCTTATTTGTTCACCGGCACCCGTGGTGTTGGCAAAACAAGCGTAGCGCGACTATTAGCGAAAGCATTAAACTGTCAACAAGGAATCACCTCAACGCCCTGCTTACAATGTGACGCTTGTCTTGCTGTCGAACAAGGTCGTTTTATAGATTTAATTGAAATTGATGGTGCATCGCGAACACGTGTTGAAGATACTCGCGATCTTTTAGAAAATGTTCAATATGCACCAACCAATGGTCGATATAAAATATACTTAATTGATGAAGTGCACATGCTATCACAGCACAGCTTTAATGCTTTGTTAAAGACCCTAGAGGAACCACCAAGCCACGTCAAATTTATTCTGGCAACCACGGACCCACAAAAATTACCAGTTACCATTCTCTCTAGATGTTTGCAGTTTAATCTCAAACAGGTCTCTGAGGACATTATCTCTTCCCATCTAATGTATGTTTTGCAACAAGAATCCATTGCTTACGAAATCCCGGCATTAAACTTGCTGGCTAAAGCAGCCCGAGGGAGCATTCGCGATGCTTTAAGCCTACTTGATCAAGCCATCGCTAGCTGTCGCGAAACCATCAGCACACACGCGGTCAAAGAGATGCTCGGATACACCCAGCAGGATTATGCCCAATTCATTCTCCAAGCAATAACCTTAGGAGATCCACATCGATTAATCACGCTGTGTCATCAAATCAACCAAGACGGCGGACAGTTTTGTTATGTATTAGACGAAATACTGCATTATTTACATCAAATAGCGGTCAATCAAATTCTTCCTCATTCGGACGCTTTAATAGAAGAAAGCACCAACATCCAAGAGTTGGGTCAACAGTTGACGCCAGAAGACGTGCAGCTCTTGTATCAAATCGCCTTGAGGGGGAGTCAAGATATGGCCATTGCCCCAAGTCTGATGATCGGATTTGAGATGACCATTCTACGTATGTATGCATTCAAACCAACACCGCACCAAGATTGGCAACCAACACATGAACATTTACCGCAAACTGTGAGCCATGATAACTCATCATCCAATTTGTTGTTTGAGCAAGAAAGTTATGCAACAAAAGATCATCCTCGCACAGCCGACAGAGATTATTCCGATAAGCTGCCAAAAATTGAGTTACAAGAAAAAAAAGAACCCCTTTTGGAAAAACCTCGATCGGAGCAACCGCCTCTATCAGCGACGGAGATAAAAGTATTTGAAGAGTTTTCGTGGATGGCAATTTTACCTAAGTTACAGTTAAAAGGGCTGGCTTTAAGCGCTGTTGAAAATGCCCAAATTGCAAGCAAGGAAAATGGCCGTATTCTGTTATGGGTTGCGAAAGCACATCAATCGCTTTTCACAGCACCCGTCATATCACGAATTGAAAAAGCACTTGCTGATTTTTACCATGAAAAAATAAAAGTAGTACTAGAATACCAAGATCATGTATTATCATCAGCGGTACACAAGAAAATTATTCAAGAAGAAAAACATAAAAATGCCGAAAATTCTTTGCGCGAAGATCCTTTTTTTCAGCAATTGCAAAATGAATTTTCCGCTGAACTATTAATCGATTCGATTGTTTCTTCAGAAAAAGATAGTTAAATCATTTTTGAGTAAGATTTAAATCTCCATTAAGCATCGTCCCTGAGTTTTTTCCAGGAGCTAAAAAGAGAGGAATTGGGTATTGACGGCCGTTCCGTAAAAAAACGTTGAGCCAAGGCTCAGCCTACGTGCTACGAGTAGATTTAGCTTTGGCCCAACAAAGAGCCTGGTCGGAGCGGCGGTCAAAGCCAAAAATTGAGATAAAAAAAATGGGTTCGATCCATGAGAATAGCCAGGCTATTTAACGAAATACGGCGCGTTTTCAAGCCAACTTATAGATTTTTTAGTCCGACAATAACTTCAGGGACATTGTACTAGGGTTAAAAGATTAGTAAATCTAATGCTATAATCAGGGGCTCTTAACAATTGGTTTAACGACTGTAAATGATTGTGATTTTCGCTTCATAAAACCAATTGTCATCAGACTCTGATAAATTGTTAACTTTAAAGTAAAGAGAGGATTGTATGAGTATGAGTGATATTGGTGGAAATTTAAATAAATTGTTGGATGAAGCCCAAAAAATGCAAGATCGCATGAAAAAAGCACAAGAAGAGCTGACTCAGCTGATTGTTGAAGGTAAAGCGGGTGGCGGCATGGTTAAGGTGCGCATGAATGGTCGCCACGATGTTTCGAAGGTAACCATTGCTCGCTCGCTCTTGAACGAAGAAGTCGAAATGCTTGAAGATCTGGTTGCTGCCGCTGTCAATGATGCCGTGCGCCAAGTTGAAAAAGTTTCTAAAGAAAAAATTAATCAACTGACCGCTGGCCTAAACATCCCAACTGACTTTATGAAAGAAGAAGACAAAGAATAATTAATGGATGCATTGTCGCGTTTAGTGGACGCTTTACGGTGTCTTCCTGGAGTTGGACCAAAATCTGCGCAACGAATGGTCTTTCACTTGTTGAAATATCATCGTGAGCGTGGGTTACATTTGGCCTCATGCTTGGAAGAAGCCATGAATCAAGTTGTTCACTGCGCGAGCTGTAATAACTACACAGTATATAAACAGTGCGATATTTGCCAACGACCGGACCGTGATTCAAGTCTACTTTGCATAGTTGAAAGCCCTTCAGACATCATCGCAATTGAACAAAGCGCCGTATACCAAGGTAGATATTACGTTTTAATGGGGCGGATTTCTCCTTTAGATGGCATAGGACCGGATGAAATTGGTCTAAATCAGCTGCAACAGCTGATTCAAAATGCAGATATTCATGAAATCATTTTTGCTTTAAGCCCTACCGTTGAGGGACAAACGACCATCCACTTTATTCAAGAGTTATTACGTCCATATTCAATCCGAATTAGCCAGTTGGCGCATGGGATACCAACAGGCGGCGAGCTTGCTTTTTTAGATAGCAATACCATTGGTAGTGCTTTACGTAAACGTGAGATATTGGTTTAGAGTACAGACTAACCAGTACTTGTCCCTTTTTTCTTCGTAACAATTTTTCTCATTAAAACACTACGAATGGTGTTGTCACTGACTTTTAAGATTTGAATTTGATATTTTTCTATCCGCAAACAACACTCAGGTGGCGGAATATAACCTAAATATTCGGTAATCAAACCACTTAAGGTGCGTGGTCCCAATGAAGGGAGGCGCCAACCTAAAATCCGATTTAAATTTCGCAAGGTCATGCTGCCATCAATAATAAATGAACCATCTATGCGACGAGTAATTTCCTTACTTAAATCAGCGATATCAGTCGTAAATTCCCCGACAACCTCTTCCAAAATATCTTCCATGGTGACTAAACCTTGCAAGTCGCCATATTCATCTACAACAAAACAAGTCCGGCGCTTCATTTTCTGAAAATTTAAAATTTGCACATTGAGTGGGGTTGCCACGGGGATAAAATAAGGTGGGTCAGCAATTTTTAAAAGTTGCTCCATGTTTAATCTTTCGTCTAAAAGCAAATTTAAAACGTTGCGCAAATGAATCGTACCAACGAGATTATCAATGGTGTGTCGATAAATAGGAAGACGCGTGTGCTGCATGGTCTCCAGTTGCTCCAGTAATTTATGCCAAGGTTGGTCGAGATCTATACCAACAATATCTGATCGAGGTACCATGATGTCTTCAACACAGGCCTGCTCCAAATCGAGCAAACTGATAATCATGCCTTTGTGTTCTACGGGCAACAAACTACCGGTCTCATGGACAACCGATCGTAATTCTTCTCCAGATAGTGTATCTCGTTGCATCTTGTCAAATGAAACCCCCATAGCGCGCAACAATCGATTGGCAATCCAACTGCTGACATGAACCAAAGGAGCAAAGAATTTTTGCAGAAAATACAAGGGTAACGAACAAACAAAAGCAACCTTCTGGGGATAAAGCGCCGCAAATGTTTTTGGCGTCATTTCAGAAAACACTAAAATGACAATCGTCAACAAAATAGTGGCGATAATGACACCGGTTTCGCCATACAATTCCTGGCCAATCAAAGTGACACACATCGCCGCAATGATATTACACAAAGTATTACCGATTAAGATCACACTTAATAGCCTTTCTGGTTGAGAAATCATGTTGTTTACACGGATAGCGACTTTGTTATGTTTTTTCACCAAATGGCGGAGACGGTAACGGTTGAGCGACATCACGCCTATTTCTGCTGCAGAAAAAAAACCAGAGAGGATAACCAGAAGAATAACAATCAAAAATAGTAAACTTACACTCAAATGCACAGCACTTCCTTGAAATAGGCTTATCCTCTTAGATTGTATACTTTGCTACAAAAAAAACAAAGCATGTTATACTTTCTAGACTTTTTATTGTTGAGCACGAATATGTTTGAAAATTTGACTGAAAGGTTAACCCAGGCATTTAAGAATATCAGCGGGCAGGGTCGTCTGACCGATGATAATATGCAGCATGCATTGCGTGAGGTTCGTTTATCTCTGCTAGAAGCAGATGTCGCCCTACCTGTTGTTAAAACTTTTATTGATCAAGTTAAAGAAAAAGCAACAGGACAATCCATCACTACAAGTTTAAATCCAGACCAAGCCCTGATAAAAATTGTAAATGATGAATTAATTCATATCATGGGCGATACTCGCGTTGAGTTTAATTTTAATACCCAACCACCTGCCGTCTGTTTGATGGCCGGCTTGCAAGGTTCAGGTAAAACCACCAATAGTGCCAAATTGGCGCGTTACTTAAAAGAAACGGAAAATAAAAAAGTTATGTTGGTTAGCGTTGATATATATCGACCTGCCGCGATTCAGCAGTTAAAACTGCTTGCCGAAACCATCGATGTTGCGTTCTTTCCATCTAAACCGGAGGAGAATCCGTTGACGATTGTCACGGAAGCATTAGCCAGTGCAAAAAAACAATTCATGGACGTTTTGATCATCGACACGGCTGGCCGTTTGCATGTCGATGCTGAAATGATGGATGAAATAAAAGCGTTGCACAAGGCTGTTTCGCCTGTAGAAACGTTGTTTGTATTAGATAGCATGACCGGTCAAGATGCCGCAAATACAGCCAAAGCATTTCACGAAGCCCTGCCCTTAACCGGGACCATTTTGACCAAAACCGATGGTGATGCCCGCGGAGGTGCGGCATTGTCGGTTAAACAGATAACCGGTCAACCCATTAAATTCATGAGTTATGGTGAAAAACTCGAATCATTTGAGCCTTTTCATCCGGAACGAGTCGCTTCCCGGATTTTAGGGATGGGAGATATTTTATCCCTGATTGAAGAAGTAGAGCGCAAAACCGATAAAAAAGTCAGCGAAAAACTTGCCAAAAAAATGAAGAAGGGTAATCACTTTGATCTAGACGACTTTAAACAACAACTTATACAAATGTCTAGTATGGGCGGCATATCCGGATTGTTAACCAAGTTACCAGGCATGGCGAATTTGTCCGCTCAGGCCAAAAATGAAATGAATGATCAGGCAATCAAGCAAACTCTTGCAATAATTAACTCCATGACAAAAAGAGAAAGGCGTATTCCTAAAATTATTATTGGCTCACGCAAACGCCGTATTGCTCAAGGATCCGGCACTCAAATTCAAGATGTCAATCGTTTGTTAAAGCAGTTTATGCAAATGCAAAAAATGATGCTAAAAATCTCTAAACCAGGCGGGATGAAACAAATGATGCGGGGGATGAATGGTTTGCCAGGTATGAGTGGTTTACCAAACATGAAAGACTTTCTACCAGATAAATAACGAAGGGTAGTCAGTTGTCCTGAAAAGGGGCGTATGCTAACTTTTAGGCAACGTTTACGAAATTTTACCAAGATCTAAAAATGGGAACTTGAGATAAAATGCGTGCGATCGAGGTGAACAAAAGCCGCACTAGTTAACGAGATCGAAAATAATTTTTAGCCAATTTACCAATTTTCTAGTCGGGAAATATCTGAAGAGATGAAAGCTAAGATTTAGCTGAGGAGTTTCTATTTTTACTAATAATAACCACAAAAAAACAAGTAAAGCCACTAAAAAAAGTAATGTTACTGAGGTGCTAGTAAACCAGGAAGAAATCAAGGTGGCCGCTTCCATAGAGAAAAAAACCCTGATCACCACGGGTGTATCGACTTGCATTGCAATTCTCGCAAAAGGAGAGGCGAACGGTATCGATTATATCGCACTCTATCATTGGGAGGGATTTAATGCCTCATTTAATAAAAACGCAGAAGATGCATTGCAACTTACGCAAAACCATATTCATGATGTATTCATAAAAATCAGGGAAGAGATCAGTTGCGAGTTTGTGATGAGTCCGCTAGATAAACCAGGCCTCGATGCACTACATATCATTGGTGGCCAGCATGGTACAGAAAACGTTTCGGGTACCGATTTAGAAATTAAGGCACTAGAAAACTATGCTTCCGAAGCCTGTGCAGAAAACTTTAACGTTTCAGATTATATGCAAATAACTTGGGAGTGCTTCACAGATGAAACTGACAGTTTAACCATAAGGTTCTCAGCCGATGACATTGATATTATTTTCGATGAGCACCCATCTAGTTTTCGCCTTAGTACAATGTCTCCATATAGATTGCATAGGTTGAACATGATCTAAGATGGGAACGGCAACAAGAATAAATCCACTATAGAAATTTAAAAAAGACTGATTTTATTTCTTTTGAGCCACGATGTGATAGCTTGTTGTGATTAAGCCAGACAAGTCTGCCTCACAAAAAGCATCCACATTTTGACTCGCTCGTTCAAATAATGCCGAAAAGAAATGGGGCAATAATTTGACTTTAACCAAAAATTTTACGAACGGATAAAACCGCTTAAAATGTTTATCGGTTTTCTCAATTAATGGTTTTTGAGCTTGATTGATACTGGGATCTCGGCTAACCAAGATCTCAAATCCGGCTTTTTCTAAAAAGCTTTCATATTCAGCAGGTGATGGTGTTCCTATTGCGCCAATCAATGGCTTGATCCCTTGCATGAGTTTTTGATGGTGTTGATTATCCGGATCAAATTTCGGGAGCTTGACCCATTCCAAAAGCGAAATTTTACCGCCTGGCTTAAGAACACGAGCAATCTCTACAAATAATTTTTCCAAGTCTTTTGATAGAGACAATGCCTGAATTTCATATACCGCATCGAAAGAATTGTCTGGATACGGAATTGGTAAATCATTCAGATCCGCATTCACAAAATGACACAAGTTAGAAATCATATTTTTTTCAGCAAACTGTTTTGCATTGTCTAATTGCTCTTGATCAATGTTGATCCCGGTGATTTGTGCCCCTGAAATAGAAGCAAGATGAGCAGCCACTCGCCCTTTACCGCAACCCAATTCAAAAACTTTATCTCCTTTTTTTAAATCAAGCTGTTTGGCAAATTGCTCCTCAAATAAAATCTGATTTTTAATCACACTCTTTGTGGGATCTAATGTTGGGGGTATATACATTTTTTCCACTTCAGTCAAAGCACAGAGATGGTTGATGATACCGTACCATGACAAAAGACCCTGTTTTATCTCTGCGTAGTCAATTTTCTTACCGTCCTTCATCGCCTGACCATGCTCCCAATCGCAATCATAAATTTCATATGACTTCAAAAATGCTTCTGCTTTTTCTGGGGTCGTTCGGTATAATGCTTTGAATGAGCGCCAAATCGTTGAAACTCTATATATTTTTGAACTCGGATTGAAAGTTATCATCTCTGCTTCCCTATTAAACTGAGCGATCGTTCGTCGCCAATACAGTCGTTATTCGCCTTCTTTTCCGTGATGGCTCGTTGGGTTATGGTTTGGATGTTTTATCCGGGAACGATGTTTTTCGATGCTGTCGAGTAGCTGTCTTTTGATCGCATCAAAAGCATCTCGGATTGCAACATAAACATCTTCATGTGCATGATCCTCGGGAGGATCCCGATTCACAACGAACGTATTATTTGGTATAACAAGTTCGATATACACATGGTATATGTTGCCTTTGTTATGGCGAGGATTTGTTCCAACCACAACATGACAAGCCATGATTTGATCGGAGTAATGAGCTAATTTATTAGCATGGTGATGAATGTTGTCCTCAATTGCATCTGAGTGAGATACATTGGTAAAAACAATTTGAATTGGAAAAGACGCTGTCATATTATTTTCCTTAACAAAAGACAATAATGACTATATGTGAGATATTAAGATTATGCAAGTTTAAGTTTAAGCAAATCATTCATATCTGTGAAAAGGCCATTATAAATTAGTGTGGCGAAATTCAGTATAACAAAAGTCATGTTTTCCTGTTTCAACCAACACATAACCAACACAATTTGAGGAAGGAACACCTAACATGATTCCAGTCATGAATAAAGAGCAGGTTCTTGAAAAATTAATGGCAAAAAATAATTCTTACTTTGAGGAATATTATGCTTTTTACTCTTCCTGGTTTGGCGGGATTGTGACCGATCCGCACATGATGTTTTTACCCATTGATGATCATATGGTGCATCGTGGCGATGGTGTTTTTGAGGCGATGAAAGCCATTGCAGGATCCGTCTATTTGATGGATGAGCACCTAACTCGGTTCTTTACATCCGCTAAGAGAATCTCACTTGAACCACCCTTTACACCTTCAGAGCTAAAGACCATCATTTTGGAGACATTACGGGTTGCCAATCAAAGCGAGGCCAGTATTCGCATTTTTCTTTCACGAGGTCCGGGCAGCTTTTCAGTCAATCCCTATGAAGCGATAGGTCCACAACTTTATATCATTGCTACCCGACTAACACCCCCTTCTTCAAAGAAATATGAGCAAGGTGTCCTAATTGGCAAGAGTCAGATACCAACCAAGCCAGGTTGGTTGGCGCAAATTAAATCGTGTAACTATCTACCAAATGTTTTAATGAAGAAAGAGGCAGTGGATCGTGGCCTAGACTTTGTGATAGCAATTGATGACCAAGGTTATGTTACGGAAAGTGCAACAGAGAATATTCTGATTATTGATAATCAACAAACCATCATCCATCCGCCTTTAGACTCTATTTTAAAAGGCACCACCATGATCAGGGCTTGTGAATTGGCGATAAAAAATGGCTATCTCTGTCAATCGCGTTTGATTTCTATAGAAGATTTAAATTCCGCCAGTGAAGTGATCATAACCGGTACCACTTTAAATATCTTACCCGTTGTCAAATTTGAAAATAATAAAATTGGAGATGGCACACCCGGCCCCATTGCCAAGCATTTGAATGAACTCATGCTGCAAGATATTCAATTTGGTATTGATTGAAATGATCGGTTCTGTCGCAAAAAATCACAGTTTATGTTGGATAGGCTATTCGTTCAACTAACTGTGAGACCTCGTTCATTCATTAAATTGACATGAGAATGAGTGATGAATAAAAATTCGAAGTCTATGGTGTAGATATTTCGCCGAAACTCATTCCACAGGACCCCATGTATTCGAGCTAAAAATCAACCCATTGTATGTAGAGATCATTCCGTGTAAAACTGGATTTCTAGCGTTCTTAGATAAGTATGCAAGCCAGCATCTTGCAAAGGAATTACATGTGCTTGGGCACCAGATTCATTATGATGCGAATGCCAATATCCTGGCGGAGTAATAAAAGCTGAAAAAGGCTCCCAGTCCGCACGGACTGGATTAACAATGTTACCGTTAGAATCCAGCTCTTTCCCTATTAGAGTATAGCAACCGGGTTGACATTCTACTGCAAAATCCAAAGCAACGGACTCATGACGATGTGGTAACTGTACCGAATTTGCAGGTAATATCCCAAACATTGCCCAAAGAACATGACTGATAGTTCGAGTTTGTGGTAAATCTTTATTAGCCAGTAAGACACTCATGCGATTTTTGCTTCGCGCATCTTTTGCTGATTTAACTTTCTCCAACTTCGCTTCAGCCATGTCATGGGTGTATAAAGTTGGCTCAAATCTTTTTATATTCGCTTGAGCTCCTAAATAATTTAATAGAGGTTCATCGTGCACATAGTAAAAAGCACTATCTGTATCCGCAGCATGCAGCGCGCCAGAATTGTGTGGGAGAATGAAAAAGTCGCCAGTAGCCCAAGGAATTAAGAGATTATCAATCTGAGTGCGCCCGTTTCCTCTAATAACATAAAATAAATGAGAGGTAGCATTACTAGTTGTTCTAATGCTGTCTCCAGGATAGAGATGAACAAAATTAGCAAGCAAAGCAGGACTGGTCGCGGGATAAGGAACCCCTAATTGTTTACTGATATCAAGAGGCGTTATTTGTGTTGGTCCCTGCTCATGCAAACTATTTGGGAAAGAAACAAAAGGAACCTGGCTAATAATTCCCAAGCCTATAGGATCAGCTGAAGTACTATATTCATAATAAAGCGCTTTCTCAACCAAACTATCATAATGAAAGGGATCAAACGTGTTATCTGTCATGCTTGCTCCGTTCAGGGGTTAATCTACCTGTTTTTAATATATAGATTTATATCGTATCGTTGTCAATCTCCATTAACTTGTTTATATGCCGTTTGACTTTTGCGTGCATTTATTTTAGATACAGGATAAAACGCTACAACGTCTAAAAACCCTTTTTTTGGGGAGATTCAAAATTTAAAATGCGAAGAGAAAATATCTCATCACCTCCAAGTATGGCGTTTTTCGTGATCCAATCACCATTAATTATTGTGATTCCCCGACCATACTAGCGGTTATCAGCTAAATAAGCTTCATAATTTCCGCTAAAGTCATCAATTTTGTTGTGATCCGTAAAGTACAAAATTCGATTCGCCGTTTTTTCGATAAAATATCGATTGTGACTGACCAAAATGAGTGTCCCTGTGAAGTGCGCTAAAGCACTGGCTAAAACATCAATCGTTTCAATATCTAAGTGATTAGTCGGTTCATCTAAAATCAAAACATTTGGGCATTCTAACATCACTTTAGCTAATAATAACCGGGCTGATTCACCACCGCTTAATGTCAAAATGTCTTTATTAACATCATCTTTACAAAACAACATCTGGCCAAGTACTTTTCTGACTTGTTGCTCAGTCGCGCTGGGAACGCTATCATTTAGCCAACTCAAAACTGAAGTAGAATGATTTAACAAATCATGGTGATCTTGTGAAAAATAACTAATTTTGATTTCGCTGCCCCATTCTACCTTGCCCTCATCCTGGGGAATGAGTCCCATCAAGATTTTAATTAATGTTGACTTGCCTCGCCCATTCACTCCCAGAATGGCAATTTTATCATGACGGTGAATTTCATAATGGAATTGTTTGAATAGTTGTTTCTCTTTAAAAGACTTACTCACGCCCATTAACTTACAAACTACTTTTCCAGATGGTCTTTTCGGTACAAAATGAAAATTAGGTGCAATTCGAGATGAGTGGACCACATCAGGGATTTCAATTTTTTCAATCATTTTCATCCGAGAACGGGCTAAACTAGCTTTTGAAGCTTTGGCTTTAAACCGGTCAACAAATTTTTGCAAATGAGCAATCTTTTCTTCCGCGCTCTTTTTTTCAATGACTTTTTGTTCTTCTAATAATTTTTTATCTGCCAAAAATTTTTGATATTTTCCAGGGTATTTGCGAATTTCACCGTAATCAATATCTAAAATATGATCCGCCAAATGATCAATAAAATCGACATCATGTGAAATAAAAACAGTTAATCCTTTAAAACTATTTTTTAAAAATTTTTCCAGCCATTGAATAGATTCAATATCCAAGTGATTGGTTGGTTCATCTAATAATAGAATATCCGGTCGCTGAAATAATGTTTGTGCAAGCAATACTCTCAGCTTATATCCACCAGATAATGCTTTTAAAGGTTGCCGATGATATGCCACCGGTATACCTAAACCAGTTAACATGCCTTCTATTTCAACGGGTGCGTTGTATCCATCATAATGAAAAATAGTTTCTTCCAAAACACCAAAACGAAGACCTTTTTTATCATCCCATGATTCACTTGCCAAGAGGAGCTCTTTTTCTTGCAAAGCTGCCCATAAGGCTTGTTTTCCTTGTAACACGATATCCATAATGGGGGTATCTTCGTAATAAAATTGATCCTGTTTCAACCAACCGATTGATGCATCTTTGGGGATAATAATTTCCCCAGCACTGACTTCTTCTTCGCCAGTCATCAGCTTGAAAAAAGTTGATTTACCCGAACCATTCGCCCCAACCAAAGCATAGGCTTGACCTTGGTTGAGATTTAGATTGACATCATAAAACAATAATTTTTGACCATAGGTCATGCCCAATGCATTTAAAGTTATCATTACCAACACTTATATAAAATATGAAACAGATTGTGTTATAAACCGCATTTTAAATCGTAACAAGCAAATCGTGTGCCCTTTAACAGCGGTTTTTAGGATAATTACTTAGTACACGACAAAAAATTAAACGTTCATGGTTTGTCGTCCCCGCGCAGGCGGGGATCCATGCTGCTATTGGCCTCATACCAAATTCACAATAGATTCCCGCCTGCGCGGGAAAGACAACTCCATTTTTGTCGTGTACTAAGGGATAATTATATCATCGATTATCAACAGCCCCTATTGTAATACAGGTTTGAATTGTTTTATTCAGGTATTTAAAATATGATGGAAAAAGGATAGCTAATATTGTGAGATCATGGATAGAACCAATTTTCGTTGGATAGTTGTGACCTTATTATTTTTTATCACAATTATTAATTACATCGACAGAGCCTCCATCTCGTATGCCATCGATTCGATTGCCCACGAATATCACTTATCTCATAACCAAATTGGCCTCATATTGGGCGCTTTCGGGATTGGTTATACATTCACAACATTTTTGGGGGGCATTGCTGCTGACCGCTATGGGGCCAGGCATACCTTGATGTGGTCCACTCTTTTTTGGGGGGTATCGACCGCTTTAATCGGGTTAGCCAATGGTTTTTTAGTGATCTTTTTGGCAAGAATTATTTTAGGATGTGCGGAAGGACCTAACTTTCCAGGCATGACTCGCGCGGTAAGTGATTGGCTGCCAGAAACTGAGCGTAATCGCGCCTTATCTTTTGCCTTAATTTCAGTGCCTATATCACTGGCTTTAGGTCCTGCATTCCCGAAACACATAACGATTAAATATAATTTAACACCAATCTAATCAATAATTACACATTACAATCCACCTAAAATCACCTCACATCTAAAGCTCCACTTACCTACAAATCAGTCTGACAAAGGGTTTTCCTA
>DAIDKT010000048.1 GCA_027449905.1 Legionellales bacterium | reverse complement strand
CCCTTGTTTTCTCAGCTCATTACTACTGCGTAATTGACCATGTGCCGGATATTCAATTGCATAAGCGGTAACTGCATCTTCAATAGCGTTTTCTACTCGATTTTTATGATTAGGCTGTCGACGTGATTTGTCAAACAGAGCTTCCACTCCACCTTCATCAACAGCAGCCTTATAACGATAAAAAGTATCCCGCGATAGGCCCATTACCTTGCAGGCTTTCGATACATTGCCTAATTCTTCCGCAAGATTAAGAAGACCAACTTTATGTTTAATGATTTTAGCAGTATTATCTATCATGAGAGTTTTCCTTTGTTTTGGTTTAAAGTTTGCACTTCTATCAAAACCGAAAACTCTCACCTTTTCAAGTGATTTGTCAGATTAGGTTCGAACTAATACACTTTACTTTGTTTTGATAATAAATAGATAGGATGGTTTTTTTTATAGCATTTAATTTAAGTGGGTAATTAATGCGGTTTTATCTGATCAATCGACTGCGTAATAGAGTCTATTTTTTCTTCACTTGTTGTTTTAGGATTTTGGAAAAGAAACAGCGTGCGTCCTTCCTTTATTTTTGAATAAATTAATTTAGCAGAAATTAGGACTAATCCTAACCCAGTTAATGCAATAGCCACATTTTTTATAATCGTAGGCCATGCTATACGATACGCTCCCATTTCTTTATTTTTGCTGGTTAACAGGGTCATAAAGGTCGTTTTAAATGTTGGGAAGTCATTCCAATTATTTTTATCATAAAATGCGGTAGCCAATTCTTTTAATTTGATAGACAATTCTATTGCAATTTGACCCTTTGACTGTCCTTTTTGCTTTAATATTTCCCCATAATCATGCAATGCTTGAATAGCATCAAGTAATACTTGTTTCTCATTTTCGATTGCAACCCCCTGCTCTTTGTGACCAGATGCACTATTAAGATTCACATCTTGTATAGATTGAGAAGGGGCAATCTCAACTACTAAATTTAATGCGCGTTCATATTTTAATATTTTGCTATCAATTTCAGTTTTATCTTTATTTACAAAAGTAATCGCATTTTCCAGCTCACTTGGATTGACTGCTATTTCTGTTTTCATTTTTTCATAGCTATTTTCGTTTAGCTGATATTTACGATGGGGCAAATAGGGATTAGCTTGACCACCTGCTTTTTCATAATGCAGATCTATTTTGGTGCAAAAATCTTTCCATGAAATTTGGTTTTGAAGTAGTGGCAATACCAAATTTCCAAGTGTTTTTTTAAAATGAAGTGCTGCCAATTCTTGTCGTAATGATGTAATAACTATTTGCGGATCGATTCCGGTACTAATCAATTGCCTTACTTGTTCTATATCATAATTTTTTGCTGATTTTTCAATCATAATTTGTTCTAGAATAGTTAAACCATCCTCAAACTGCTTGATGAATAGAGATAAGTCATGCGAACTTTTTTCGGTTGATGCTATTGCCTCTTCCTTATTTTTATTCACGTAATCTTGAAAGCTGCTATATCCTGCTTGATTTATATCGTACATAAATGGGTTAGATGAGCCGCTATATTTGGTATCAATCTCTCGTCTTTGGCTAAGATAATCTTTCCATGTCATGTTTTGCAAATGAAGCGAAGCATCTTCTCTTATAAACTTAAGTAGATTTATTCTGTGCTTTATTGAGGTAATTGCGGCTTGAACACTGGTATCGTCGGTTGTTAGCAATGAGGTAATGGCATAACCGTTTTGAATTGCTGCATTCTCTATCGGGCCAAAACTAAATGTATTTTCTGGAATTTTTACTTCTTTCCCGTTTACTTCAACATATTGACGTTCTAATTTAATGGCGTTATTAATTTTTTGCAGATTATGAGGATCATTGAATTCTTCCTGGTTTAAACGAAAAGTATCAGGATGGCCATCAGGAGAGGTATGAAATGCCATTAATTTTTCAACTTGGCTAAAAGAGAGTTGTAGCATGTCAGCGGGTGACTCGCCATATTTATTACGAATATAAGGAGATGCTCCATATTTTTCGAGTAATTGTATAGCGTCGTAATCGCGCCGAGCATAGGCAATATGTAATGCTGTACTGCCTCTGGTTGGTTCTTGATAATTAATCTGTTTACTAGCACCCAGACGTAGCAATTTTTCTGCTATTTGAAGGTCGCTAACATCAAGCTTATTTTTTCCACCATTACTTTTATCTGTGTAGCCCTTTGCAATAGCAAGTTGCAAAGGAGTTTGGCCAACAGTAGTTAGATTTCCATAACCTTCATTGGAAAATAGTCCAAAGCATAATGAAGTACTCTCAGTTTCAAGCGGCTGAGGATACCGCTCCATAGAGTCCGTTTTATTTATCCAAATCAATCGTTGTTCTAGAGTTTGGTTTTGTTCGGCAGAGGTAAGTAATTGATCAACCAATGTATTTTGCGCATTTCCTATAAACCATGTAAATGGTAGTGCACCTTTTGTCAATTCTGGATTTAAATCCAACCCTTTTGCCAATAATTGGCTTCTAAGGTCATCATTCATATACTGTAAAAAATTAACGATACTCTCAGGATCGTTTTCAGCATTCCATTTTGTATTGACTGCATCAGCCTCAAGAAGAAGTCTGGCTAATTTTTCTGCTATATTGAAAAGATCAGGATCGCCATTGTAACGGAGTCTATCTCCGTGTTTGTTTTTACAAAGCTCGGTACATCGTTCTGTTAGGGTTTTAATTGCACTAACCTTAATTTACTTTCTTATCAGTATAGACTATAAAAATTAAGGTTTGATGCTTCAAAATTCGACACATGTTCGACACAGAGAATTTAATATTTGAATTGTTGGAGGTAACTACTTGATTTTAATGGTGGCCAGACCCAGAATCGAACTGGGGACACAAGGATTTTCAGTCCTTTGCTCTACCGACTGAGCTATCTGGCCTCCGGTGGTGCTATTAGACTCTGAGAATGGTTTTGAGTCAAGATTTTATATTGAATTTTTACATGTTTTTTTTATCGGTGATAAAGCCAGCTGGTGTGTCCGATCCTTCCCCAAAAAAATACTTTTCCATTTCGGTTAAAAGAAATTCACGCGCTTTGGGATCAATGAGGCTTAGTCGGTATTCATTGATTATCATCGTTTGATGAGCAATCCACATATTCCACGCTTCTTTGGAGACAGTTTCAAATATCTTGAGACCTAATTTACCAGGAAAGGGTGGGGCGCTTAATTTCTCAGCTTCTTTATTTAATTTAATGCAAAATATCATGGTCATCTTCATTCCGTATCAATAGCTGATTTTAATCAGGGGGATAATTATAATTGTTCAAACTCCGTTTCAAAACAACGGAGAAAGATCAACTCGTAGTTCCCCAGAGGGCGAAACGCTGTAGTCTACCAATCTTTTTCCCATTCTGATAGCCATTCCGTTTTTGTTTCGTTCTGGCTCAGCATTTCATTTCTCGGTAAATGGTTATCATAGAATGCAGCAGGTTGCTTTTCTATCTTTTTTTCTGTGACTGATTCCACATGAGTAGATGAATCTGCGGTGTTGGTTAATGCATCCCCGAGGCTTATAAAATGGTAGCCATGATCTTTATACATTTTAATGATGTCATCCAAGCAATAACTATTTAACAAATTTGAATGAATCAACAAAATCTGTTTGGTATTAGGATCTTTTGAGGATTTCTCAGCTTTGATGGTTTGCTTCCATATATAAGCGAGATATTGTTGTTTAATCTCATTCAGGTATTGATTACGAACACGCCATGAAATTCTTAAAAAACGTTCATTAAATGCATAATCTTTCGTGTCAATTGTTACAGGCGCGACGGTGTACTGATTCGCAATTAAGTAATCATGAATTTGCTGTTTGGTTTCACCTTTGCCTTCAGCTAAATACGGATATCTAAAATATTTTGGTTGTGTCATGATGGGTTGTAAAATTTTGTCTGCACGTGCTATTTCTTCTTCGTATTTTATTGCAGATAGGCGATTTAAATTGGCATGGGAATAAGTATGATTACCAAGTCCAAACCCCTCTTTACGAAATGCTTCTAATAGCTCCCATTGATCTTTACCGATGGCTCCAGCAATGATGAATCCTGTTGCAGGAACTTGGTTATCCACCAAGGCACCCAGAATTTTCATAAAGCGCTCATGCGTACGTTTAACACTGCCCGCATCGTAACTGTTGCTGCCAACAAAGGGGAGATCATCGATTGTAATGGCTATTTCATGTTCTTGTGCATAACCCATGTTACTGAATAGATTTGACACCAACAAAGCAGTGGTTATAAAAAATTTTTTAGTCAATGCAGCGGTTGGTTTTACACTCCAATTAAGATAAGGCATATTTTTTTTCATTTTTATTCCCTTCCTCATCAGTTGCTTGTGTGGTTTTTTTGATTTTTCATGGATCTAAACGTCAGTAATTTACACATGCTATTTAAAGCCTAGCACCAATTTGTGAAATTTGCGTAATGAAAGTGAAAGTACGAGACAAGCTTTTAGATTCAAATTGGGATGTGATCTTAGGGCGTAACTGGGAAATAATGAGTGTGTCGCCCCGAAATTTAGGGGCAATACTCATTGGAAAACGTATTATTTAGAAGATGCGGCAATAGGGAGTGAGTACTTACCCCCAAGGATGGAATAATTTTGCCATGGGCTTTAGGAGTTTATTTAATAAGTTTAATTTGCTCATGAATTTTATTTTATAAATGTTAAAATCTAACATTTTTTCGTTGATGTACTCATCACTGGTTTGTAGTTTGTCAACCAGCTTCAGATCGAAGGCATCTTTGGCCAGCCAATGCTCCCCAGTTGCTATTTCATCAATATTCAATCCCGGTCGATTGGTCACCACAAAATTTCTGAAAACTTGATGAATGTCTTCTAGATCTTCCTGAAATTTTTGTCGACCTTTTTCTGTGTTTTTTCCAAAAACTGTCAAGGTGCGTTTATATTCGCCCGCTGTCAATAATTCAACATCAATATCATTTTTTTTCAACCAACGATAAAAATTTGGCATTTGCGCAACAACCCCAATTGATCCGAGAATGGCAAAGGGTGCAGCAATGATTTGATCCGCAACACAAGCCATTAAATAGCCACCGCTGGTTGCTATTTTGTCAATGCAAATCGTTAAAGGAATTTTCCGGTCGCGAATGCGCTGCAATTGTGATGCTCCCAGACCATATCCATTGACAATCCCACCTGGTGTTTCAAGACGCACGATTACTTCGTCTTTGGGATTTGCTATTGACAAAACAGCAGAGATCTCTTCACGTAACCCCTCAACTTGAGATGCAGCGAGATCCCCGTGAAAATCAATGACATATAAATGACGCTGAATTTCTTTTTCCTTCTTTTTCTTTTTTTTGGGCTTTTTACCCAAAATTTCTTTTTCCATCTTATGTTTAATTGAGTCAGCTTGTTCATTCAAAAACATAATTTCGAGTTTTGGTTTCGGTTTTCTAGTCATAGCAAAGGTACCACCCATTAAGAAGAGGATGGAAATAACCAAGGTGGCAGTTTTTGCTAAGAATAGACCATAATTCATTAAAAATTGCATGCTTACTCACTTAGAAAAATGTTAAAAAATGCCACCGATGAAGCCGGGTCATCCTGCGTGCCCTGGTCGCTTTGATCCAAAGACCAGGCAAGCCGGAGGTTATTCTGAACACAGTCAAGGTTCTCCTGATGATGGGGAAGGTGCGCTCAACATGTTGTAGGTCTTTGGAAGCTAAATCAGGGAGTTCCGCTAAAAGATGATAGCGCAAATTAAATGTCTAAGCCAGCACAACGTATTAGGGTAAGAGCTTCGTTAATAAAGCGCTGATTTCGTGGATGCGCTCTTCGGCGGTAGCACCATCTAATATAAAGCGTAATCGGGTCGGGCCATCTAATTTGTACCGCGCACTGTGAACTTGGATTAACCTAATTAATTCAGCGGTATTTATCAAGGGGTCCGCTGTAAATTCAATTTTCCCTTGCGAACCGGATGCACTAATTCGGATAATAGCCAGTTTGCTCGCCAAAAATTTCATCTCGGTCATTAAAAATAAATTCTTAACGGAGGTTGGTAGGAGCCCAAACCTATCAATTAATTCAATTTGTAGTTCCCGCAGCTGCTCTTTATCCTGGGCATTGGCAATCCTTTTATACATGATTAAACGAGTATGCACGTCACCCATATAGTCCTCTGGAATAATAGCCGAGATTCGCAAATCAATTTCAGGGCCTCGGTGGATTGGTCCAGTTAATTCAGGTATTTTACCTGATTTCAAATCCTGCACCGCCTTATCTAGCATTTCCATGTATAAATTAAAACCGATGGCATGCATGTGACCACTTTGACCCTCGCCTAATAAATCACCGGCACCGCGAATTTCGAGATCTAAGGTTGCTAAGGTAAATCCTGCGCCCAAATCTTCTAAAGAAACTATCGCTTCTAAACGTTTTATCGCATCTGGTGTGAGTAACTTTTCGTTGGGTGTTAATAAATACGCGTAAGCCTGATGATGTGATCGGCCAACCCGTCCTCGTAATTGGTGTAACTGCGCTAAACCAAATTTATCAGCCCGATCGATGATAATGGTATTTGCTGTCGGGATATCAATTCCAGTTTCTATGATGGTGGTGCAAACCAACACATTAAAACGATGATGATAAAAATCAGACATAATTCGCTCTAGCTCTCGTTCTCGCATTTGTCCGTGGGCACTGCGGATTTTGGCTTCGGGAATTAGGCTTTGTAAATCATGGGTAATACGCTCGATGGTTTGTACATTGTTATGTAAAAAAAAGACCTGACCGCCGCGTAAAATTTCACGTAAAATTGCTTCTCGTAAAATGACATCTTGTCGTTCTTGCCAGAATGTTTTAATGGCCAAGCGCTTAGCCGGCGGGGTGGCAATAAGCGAAATATCTCGAAGACCGGACATAGCCATATTCAGGGTTCGTGGAATAGGTGTTGCGGTCATGCATAATATATCAACTTGGGCACGTAAAGATTTCATGTGTTCTTTTTGCTTCACACCAAAGCGGTGTTCTTCATCAATGATTAATAACCCTAAATCACGAAATGATATCTTGTTTTGAAACAACTTATGCGTACCAATAACAATATCAATTCGTCCATTTGCTAAATTGCCAATGACGTTAGTTGATTCTTTGGCGCTCCTAAAACGTGATAGTAACTCAATGTTGATAGGGAACTCTGCAAATCTATCACGAAATGTTTCAAAATGTTGTCCAGCAAGCAAGGTTGTTGGGGCAAGAACGCAAACTTGTTTGCCATTTTGCACAGCAATAAATGCTGCCCGCATGGCCACTTCGGTTTTACCAAAGCCAACATCTCCACAAATGAGCCTATCCATAGGTCTTGTTGATTGCATATCTTGAATAATGCTTTGAATGGATTGAGTTTGGTCTGGGGTTTCACTAAATAAAAATCCACTGGCAAAGCGCTGATAATCTGTTGCATGAAACTCGTATTGATGGCCGGGCTTGGCTTCTCGTTTGGCGTAAATCTCTAATAATTCAATCGCAACATCATGAATTTTCTCGGCCGCTTTCTTTTTTTCTTTTTGCCATTGATCACTACCTAAACGATGCAGCGGGGCTTGATCACTGTCGCTTCCGGTATATCTGCTAATGAGCTGCAACGCAGTAACCGGTATGTACACTTTGTCATCACCAGCATATGCCAGCATTAAAAAATCGTTCAAGTTGCCATCATGCTCGATGGTTTGTAACCCGAGGTAACGGCCGACACCATAATCCAAATGGACAACTGGCGCGCCGATTCGTAATTCAGCTAAATCGCGTATGATTAAATCAGGATTGATGGTTTTAGACTGATTTTTCTGTCTTTGAGGGACACTTTGTTCACCAAAGAGTTGTGATTCAACGATAATCGAAATGCCTGGTTTGGTTAATTCGGCACCATAAACCAGCGGGCCAATAATAATATTAATCGCTGAATTGTCTCGAACAAATGCAGACCAAGAAGGTTGAGTCTGGGGTGTAATCTGACTTTGTTTTAATAAATCTAACAGCATTTCTCGACGTCCAGCACTTTCGACCACAATTAAAGATCGTTTGTTCGGTGTCAGCATAAAATGACAAACTTTAGCAAGTGGTTGTTGACTCTGTCTGTCAACTGGGAGTGAGGGTGGCTTTTCAATATTAAAATTAAAGCTATGCTTGGTTTCAAGCGGTTTATGATAAACCCGTAACTGCTGATACTGATTCGCACGTGTTAATAATTCAGTGGGTGATAAGAAACAGCGATCTGGTGATAAGATAGGTCTAGATAAATCATGGCGGCGTTGTGTGTACCGACTGCTCACTTCTTGCCAAAACTGCTTCGCGTAATCTTGGGTTGATTCAATTAAACAGATTGCCGTATTTGCTGGTAAATAATCAAAAAATGTAACCGTTTTTTCAAAAAACAAAGGTAAATAATATTCAATTCCATTCGGAAATTGACTATCACTCACGGCTTCATATACTGGGCATTGGCTGGGGTTTCCTGTAAATTCGTTGCGAAACGCTTGACGAAAAAGAGCAATACTTTGTTCATTGAGCGGAAACTCACGTGCAGGCAATATGGCAATACTGTCTATCTTTTCGATGGTGATTTGTGTTTCCGGATCAAATTGTCTTAAACTTTCAATTTCATCATCAAATAGTTCAATTCGGTAGGGTAGGTTGCTTCCCATTGGATATAAATCGATAATGGCCCCCCGAATAGCAAACTCCCCGTGCTCTAAGACGGTGTTCACGCAATAGTAACCAGCTTGTTGCAGTTGCCGTCGAAACTGATCAACATGTAGTGTTTGTTTCGGTTTTAATATTAACCCATATTGATTTAAAAATTGCTGGGGGCATAGCCGATGCATGATGGTGTTCACCGCAGTGATCACAATGGCATTGGTTGTTTGCTGCAAGCGACTGAGTGTATACAAACGTTGTGAGATAATGTCTTGATGCGGTGAAAATTGATCATAGGGTAACGTTTCCCAATCAGGGAAAATAAACAATTCAACTCGATTCTCGTCATCGAGAAAAAAACGTACTTCATCCATCAATTGATTGGCACTTAAATTATCAGGCGCTATCAGTAAAGTGATGCCGGATTTTTGTTGACAAAATTCAGCTACTGCCAGGGGTAAACTGCTGCCGTAAAGTTGTCCCCATTGTTGTTTTGAGGAGATTTTTGCGGGAATTAATAATGACTTAGACATAAGAGACACTCTCGATCAAAACATCCAACTGACGATAAACCCAGCGATCAACCCGAATAAATGTCCCTCCCACGAAATGCCACGCTTTCCCGGAAAAACAGAATATAAAATTCCCGCAAAATAGTAGACACACACCAAGCCCAGCATCACGGCAGTTACCGTACCTTGCTGATATATATTGCTTACTAAGAGGGCCCAATAGCCGGTAATCACGCTGCTTGCACCAATGTGAACACCAGGTTTTGCGAAACACCAGGTCAATGCTCCACTGATAATCATCATCACAATAGAAACTGTCAAAAAATAAGAGATGCCATTGATTAATACAAAATTACTTAAAACCAATAATGGGATTGAATTAAAAAAAAGATGATTAAAATCTGCATGTAAAAATGGCGCAAAGAAAATTCCAGGTAATCCGTACCAACGTCTAGGAATGATACCCAAACAAAACAATTTTTTGTGTAATAATAGATTCACGAAAAAAACGCCCCATAAGATTATGATGATATCAAGGAGTTGTGGCGCATTTGTTTTTGTTTGACTGATGATCAAGTTTAAACTGATATTTACTTGACCTAGTGTATCATTTAATGACATTTTTTCCCATATAAGCACGTAAAACTTCTGGTACAACAATACTGCCGTCCTGTTGTTGATAATTTTCGAGAATGGCAATTAAAGTTCGACTCAAGGCAATAGCCGTTCCATTTAAAGTGTATGGAAAGATTTTTTTATTATCTGATGTTCTGTATCGAATATTCAAGCGACGCGATTGGAAATCTGTACAATTGGACGCAGACGTTACCTCACCATATTTTTCGTCTGAATCTCGTCCTGGCATCCAGGCTTCAATATCATATTTTTTAAAGGCAGCAGCACCCAAATCCCCAGCACAGATTCTGACGACTCGATAAGGTATCTGCAGTCGTTGATAAATGGTTTCTTCTAGCGCGAGGATAGCGTTCAACGCGCTTTCACTGTCTTCTGGTTTTGCAATTTGAAATAATTCAATTTTAGAAAATTGATGTACTCGATATAGGCCCTTGCTCTCGCGACCCGCCGAACCTGCTTCGCGTCGAAAACAATGACTCTCAGCAACATATTTTAATGGCAATCTGCTTTCTTCGAGTATTTCATCAGCATGAATGCCTGCCACGGTAATTTCGGCAGTTGCAATCAAGCTTAAATCTAAATCTTCTAGATGATAAATATTTGACTCTTCACCCCGAGGTGAAAATCCAGTTCCCATCAGGACTGATTTCTTCGCTAAATCTGGGGTAATTAATTGAGTGTAGCCAAATTCAGCGGCAACTTTCATGGCAAATAATTTTAATGCTAATTCTAAAAGTACCGCATCATTTTTTAAAAAATAGAATTTTGCACCCGTTACTTTTGCCCCGCTATCAAAATCGATTAAATCAAGTGCTTTGCCAAGCTCGAGGTGATCTTTGGGCGTGAAATCAAATTGGCGTGGGGTTAAGTGTGTTCTGATGACTTCATTTTCTGTGTCATCAACGCCAAGTGGCGTATCATCAGCTAATTGATTGGGAATGGTTAATAATGCATCTTGATATTTTGCATCGATGGTTCTCAACATCTCTTCAAGTAGCGAAATTTCATGATTTAAACCCCGCCCTTTATCTATCAGCTCTTTTTTATCGGCCAAAGAGACCGTTGGAATTAACTTCGCAAGTTGATTTGATTCGGCGCGCATATTTTCGAGCTTTAAGAGATTATTTTTACGATCAGCATATAAAGCCAATAATCCATCTAAATCGGCTGATTTAACTTGACGCTTTTGAATACTTTCACGAACTGTTTCGGTGTTTTCAAGGATGTATTTAATGTCTAACATATGATAATTCACTTTAGGGATTCAGCATATTGCTAGGGTCTGTTGACAATTCAGATTTTGACGTCCCGCGACTTGTTCGTGGGATCTGTTTGCTATATTTTTACACAATTATCTTGTGTATCAAGCAAGATCTCTGGACCTCGCGAGCAAGTCAGAAGGTGTCGGGTTTCAGAAGATGAAATGTCAGCAGACCCTGGTACTGTTTCCATTTTACTTGGGATTGTGATCATAACCCAAATTGTTGTCTTTCGCACGTCGATCAAAGCATTCGATTAAGTGAATACGTCTTGCATCAGCGCTGATGATGATAAAGTCAAAATCATCAATTTTGATAGCCTCTCCAGTTTTTGGTAAATAACCGAAATTAGCCATGACAATACCGCCGATGGTATCATATGTTTCATCACTAAACGCTGCACTCAATTGCTCATTAAATTCTTCAATGGGCATGTGTGCTTTGATAATAAAATGTTTTTCACCATGTGCTTTCACATAAGCTTCTTCATCAATATCAAACTCGTCTGCGATATCACCAATAATTTGTTCGATAACATCTTCTAGGGTAATAAAACCCGATACGGAACCATATTCATCAACGACTATGGCCATGTGATTTCGATTCGTTTTGAAATCATTGAGCAATGCATCCAATCTTTTGCTTTCAGGGACAATCGATGCTTGGCGAACGATATCTGTGATATCAAAGGATTCATTTTTTACATTTTTAAATCGCAATATATCTTTTGCATGTAAAATCCCAATGACTTCATCTAGGGTGTCTCCCGTTACTGGGAAACGAGAATGTCCTGATTGAGTAACCACGTTGATGATAGACGACAAATCAGCATGCTTGTCAATACAAGTCATCTGTTTTTTGGGTAACATGATATCCCGCACCTGTAATTGAGCGAATGCCAATGCGCCTTCCAGCATCGCTAATGTTTCTGCATCAATCAAAGAACGAATTTGGGCATCGCGTAATAAATTGACTAACTGATCTTTTGTTTGCGGCTCTACTTGCAAAAACAGTTTAATTCGCTCAAACCATGATGTGGTGTCATCTTCTCTATTCAATTTCTTGATCCTCAAAATACGGATTACCGAAACCAAGTTGGTCTAATAATTTTGTTTCCAGATTTTGCATGACTGCGGCGTCTGCTTCATTCACATGATCATAACCTAATAAATGCAGAATACCGTGAATCAGAATTAAAGCCCAATGTGCTTCTATGCTTTTATTTAATGTCATGCTTTCATTTTGCAAGACATCGGGGCAAATAATCACATCTCCCAGCAATGGATAATCAACTTTGATATTTTCAGGTAAGTTAGACGGGAAAGATAATACATTAGTCGCTTTATTTTGTTTGCGATATGTGGCGTTGAGATGGGTTATTTCTGCTAAATCGACCAAACGAATGGTCAGTTCTGCTGGTTTTTGTTGCGTTGCAAGTGCCATATTAGCCCAACGGGTTATCGTCTCATCATCAATGGGTGGAGGGGCAGTGGTCGCGTGTTGGATATCTATATGATAAATCATTCAAGTTGTAAGTAGTCTCTATGGTGTAAGGATATACATTGAGTCATCTGATTGCAAGTCTTAGTCTGATTTCGTGAGGGTTGTAAGCAGAGAGTGACTCGTTTCTTGGATGAAAAGATTGTCAAAAGGTACTATATTTGATACAATAAATGACAATTTCATGTGTCGAGTGACCTAGATTGATTTTGCTGCGTCGAGCGCTCATCGTTTTACTTTTAATCATTAGCCCTTATTGTTTGGCTGATGCGCGTGGCCATGTTTGTGAACAGCGCCATTGCTCTGTCATTGTTGACGCGGGCAGCTCTGGCAGCCGCGTTCATCTTTATGCATTTGATCTGAACGAACACAATGAACCAATTCACATTGAAGAAGTATTCGTGAATAAAGTAACCCCCGGGTTCGCCTCTTTACCAGCGCAAGCTGAACAGGTTAATAACTATTTATCAGGCTTACTTTCACCAGTACCGGCACAGAATTTACCTGTATATTTTTATGCAACCGCCGGTATGCGTCTTTTATCTGAACAACAGCAACAAGCATTATACTCAAAATTAATTCATTGGTTTTCTGAAAATCCTCAATGGACACTCATGGAAGCGAAAACGATCACGGGTACAGACGAAGGAGTCTTGGGCTGGTTGGCTACAAATCATGAATTAGGGCTAATGGATAATGAAGGCCGATCGCAAGTAGGCTTTATTGAAATCGGGGGTGCTTCGGTCCAAATTGTTTTTCCTATTCAGGATGATTATCAGATTGACAAGCAAGACCTGGTCACGGTGATAGTTCATAATCGCCCAGTACTATTATTTTCGCATAGTTTTTGGGGCTTAGGTGCAACGGAAATAACCAAAAAATTCAAACATGTTTCTGCTTGTTTCCCAACAGGTTACTTGTTGCCGGATCAATCCGTCGCACAAGGAGATGGTTATGCGTGTGGTGAACAACTCGGGGAAGTAATCAACGGGCACAACGAGATCAGTGATGTGGTGAAAACAGCACAAAAAAATAATTCTACACCTCAATGGTACACCGTGGGAGCTGTTAGCGCATTAATCACAAAATTATCCAACCAATTTCCAAATGGTCAATTTACAGCAAACAGTTTGTTAAATACCGTTGATTCAAACTATTGCCAAGCAAATTGGCAAGACCAACAACAGGCGTATCCTGGCGATGGTTATTTATCACAAAATTGTATATTAGGTGCTTTTTTTAACAAATTAACAACCAATGGAATGGGTTTACAACCAGATCAAACCATACAGTCCCTGCCTGCTAATTTGCATGGAGACTGGACCCTGGGTGTTGTTATCCAACAAACCAATCAGTACAATTAACAATAAAAAGCCAATCGCCGTTGTAGCTCAGTCGGTAGAGCAATTGATTCGTAATCAATAGGTCGTGTGTTCGATTCACATCAACGGCACCAGTAAAATCAATAGGTTAGAAAGAGAAAGTAAAGTTTTTAATTTTTTGTGTCGAACATGTGTCGAACTTTGAGATGAAATAATGAAAGTATTTTGTAAATTTGCAGCTCTAATTTTGGGTATATTGTTGTTTTCTACAGTAACAGCGGCGCCGCAAAGCTCTGATGAGCAATCAATGGTGTTTCAAGTTAATCACGATAGCATGACTTTAAATAACTCAACGCTTGAGTCAGCAACCTTAGTTGCCATTGATGCGACGACGAATGAATATGGTGTGCAATTAAAGTTAAAAAAAGATGCAGCTATTAAACTTGGGGCCATCAGCTCTCAAAATATTGGGAAGCAATCTCATCTTACTTTAAATGGCAAGCTAATTTCATCCCCGACAATTCAGAGTGAGCTAGGAGCAGAGTTTATTGTGACAGGATTAACCAAAGAACAGGCTGAAAAATTTATTGAAAGTATTGGAAACCAAAGCTAAATTTTGCAGTGTATATAAGAGCTATATAGTTCAGGGTAAATTTCGAAATCATCAACAATTAAAATAGATGGATTTAATGGCATGGAAAATCCATAGTCAGCCAAAATAAATGTATTATAATAAGCTTCAGTTTTTGAAAATGAAGTTTTATATGAATATCAGAATTGCCTACCTTAAAAATCGTCCTGACGCAATTCCTGCGCTTGCAAACATCTGGCACAGTGTTTTGGGGCGTATCTGGGTGCCAGATATTCCTATTGAACGTATTGAACAGCGTTTCTGCGAACATTTAAATAATGAATCATTACCTATTACGTTTGTTGCTTTTGATGGTGATAAATTAGTGGGAGGTGTTTCTCTGCGTGAAAATGATGGAATACGGCCGGATCTGATGCCTTGGCTTGGTTCTCTTGTTGTTGATGCTGCATATCAAAAGAGAGGCATTGGTGGACTATTGATTGATGCCACAAAACAAAAGGCGATTGAGCTGCAGTTTGAAAAATTGTACCTTTTTGCTTTTGACCCAACTCTTCCCAATTACTATGAGCGGCATGGATTTAATCATATCGGGATGGATTCGTTTAAAGGATATGCTGTAACTGTTATGGAAACAACATTACTATTGAGCACTAGATAATGATAGAAACACCTCGACTATCTCTTTTTCGCCCAACCAATCAAGATATTTCAACGTTAGAAAATCTATGGAGAGATAAAAAAGTTAGGGAGTTCTTAGGGGGAGTTGTTTCTGATGATATCATCCAACAAAAAATCACTCAGCTACAAAACCATTGGGATTTGCACCAGTTTGGCTATTGGGCTGTTTTTGAAAAAAGCTCTAAAAAATTAATTGGCCTTTGTGGTCTACATTATTCTGATGATGGAATTGAAATATCCTATATGTTTTTCCCTCAATTTTGGGGAAAAGGCTTTGCTTGTGAAGCTATATTGGCGAGCTTGGACTATGGATTTAATGTGCTCAAAATAGAAACTATCATTGCTATAACACAGGCGGCTAATATTAGGTCATGTCAGTTGCTTAATAAAGTCGGGATGAAGCATATCCATAACTTTGAGCGATTTAATGCCACTCAATGTTTGTTTGAGTTAACATCGAATAAGTGAATTACACGAGAGTATATAAATGTTAATGGATACCATTTTATGTGGAAAATATAAGCATTATAAAAATGAAAAATCGTATGAAATCATGAGCCTTGCTCGACATAGTGAAACACATGAAGATATGGTGGTGTATAGAGCGCTATATCACTGTGATGAATTCGGAGATAATCAGCTTTGGGTTCGTCCTAAACAAATGTTTTTTGAGCATGTCATGCATAATGGGCAAATGGTTCCTCGGTTTCAACGAATAGAGTAAAAATACAATGGCAAAGACTATTGCGGGGCATTTGGATATTCGGCTTCTTAAAAATGAAGAGGATTGGTTAGCTTTTCAAGACTTAAGACTTGCTGCATTACAAGAGCATCCTGAAGCTTTTGGCTCTTCATATGAAGAAGAGTCAATTATGTCTGCTGAGAGCTTTAAAGAAGGTTATAAAAAATGTGATATATTTGGGGCATTTATAGAACATGATCTTGTTGGTTGTGCTGGTTTTTTTGTTCAATCACCGATAAAAATGCGTCATAGGGCTGTTTTGTTCTCTATGTATGTTGCGCCGACACATAGAAATAAAGGTATTGCTAATTTGTTGGTTAAAACGGTTATTGATCACGCAAAAAAATGTGTTCTTCAATTGCATGCAACCGTCGTCACAAGTAATCAATCGGCTTTAAATTTATATGAAAAAAATGGATTTGTAGTTTATGGTACAGAGCCTCGTTCATTAAAAATTGATAATCAGTTTTTTGATGAGCATATGATGGTCTTAACGTTTTAATGGTTAAATTTCTGTAAAAGCCCTTCAGAAAAGGGTATGAACGATCTTGAGGGGCTTATGTTTCAAGCAGTCATTTTTGATTTTGATGGTGTGATTTTAGACAGTGAGCCGCTTCATTATAAAGCCTGCTCTTTTGTATTTGCAAAACTTGGATTGGCGCTAAGTTATGATGAATATGTAGATAAATACCTTGGTTTATCTGATAAAGAGATGTTTCCCAAGATTTTTTCTGAAAGAAGTTGTAGTTTTTCATTGGATAAAATTAATGCGCTTATTGGGGAAAAAACCAGTCGATATCAGGAAATCATTAAACAGTGTGATGAATTACCTATGATTGATTCAGTGGATCAATACATACACCATATCTCTAAAAAAATATCAAAAATTGCTATTTGCTCGGGTTCCACTCGAAATGAAATAATGGCTGTTCTTGCGAAATTAAAGCGAGGTGGATTACATGCTTATTTCAATACAATTGTAACATCAGAAGATGTACAGCGGGGCAAACCATCACCAGAGGGTTATTTATTAACTGCTCAGCGACTAAATGTATTACCCGATCAGTGTATGGTTATTGAGGACACACCCCATGGGGTAGAAGCTGCGAAGGCTGCTGGCATGTTTGTTGTTGCTCTATTGACCAGTTATACAAAGAACCAACTTCAGAATGCTGATAAGGTAATAAATAATTTCAGTCAATTAATATTGGACGAGAATAAAGTAGTTATTGAGAGTTAATTATTCTTAGGAGTATTTGAATGAAGGTCGTTTTAAAAAACCAAGCAATACAAAAAACAAATAGTAGTATGTGTTCCGTTATAGAGTATCCACTGAATGATGATACGTTAGATATTGCCATTGCAACTATTTCAGGCCGTTATCCTGATAGTGGTAGGGTTGTTAACAAGGAATGCAAGGAACTTGCTTATGTACAGGACGGGGAAGGAAAAATTGTGATTAATGAAAAGGACATTTCATTAACTGTGGGTGATACCATCATTATTGAAGCCGGTGAACCCTATTACTGGGAAGGAAATATGCAGCTTCTTCTTTCATGCCGGCCCGCATGGACTATGGCCCAACATCAACAAGTTGATTAGTAACACAGGTTTTATAGTATGATGAAAATTCAAAATTTGATTGGGGATTACCAGGCATTTTTTTCAGATTTACTGTATCGAATGAAAGAGGTTGGTATTCATATTACCGGCATGCCAATGAGCCATTTGCTATATCGAACAGTTACGGTGCCGGAATATATTAAATTACGTGACGAGTTAAAAAAGCATTGCAGCGAATTTGTTGAAACTCAATTTAATGGTCGTGCGGTTTCTATTATTATCCTAAGTGAACCTTTACTCTTGGAGGGTGGCCTCACCGTCACAATGATTGAATTACCCGCTCCACGTCCAGTGCATATGTACCCCAGTGGTTTAGAAAGCATAGGAGTAACTGTTGGAGACAAATTACCTGAGTTTATACAACGATATGATCATGTATTGACCGGAGTAAAAGATCACGGAGAGCATTGTCAACCAGCATTTATTACGTTTGATAATGACAAAACTGCAAAATTCTATGATATTTCATTAAGAGAGATAGTCTTATTACAAGGTTGGGAGATTGCTAGTTTTGCATGACTAAATTAAAATGAGAGATTGGTGTAATGATGAACAAAAATAATTTACAAATCGACAAATCTGCTCAATTAATGGCTTTAAATTGAGGACACGCCCTAGCTTAGCTCTTTCAGTAACTCGCGGTTTATTTTTATTATCTGTCGAACCTGTTTTCTAAACAATTTAACTTCAGTTGTAGTGTGGCCATGTTTTATAGCATAGGTATTACCTTTAGGTGCTCCACTGCCTTTACCGCAGCCATGTAGACGACATTTTGAATGTTAGCGATACGTCTTTTGTCCTCACGGGTCTTGATTCTAATAAACCATTGGATGAAAATGCATTACCAAGAGCCATTAAACGCATTCAAGATCGTGTTAACATCCCAGAATGGACAGCGCATGACTTAAGACGTACATTTGCGACACAATTGGGCGAGGCTTTAAATATTGACCCTGTCGTCATTGAAAAATGTTTAGGACATAAAATGCCTCGAATTATGGCAACGTATAATAAAAATGAGATGTTACCTCAAAGAAAAGAGGCACTAGAGCAATGGTCAAATAAAATACGAGAACTGATCTAAATGAAATCAAAACAGAAGATTTGCATTGAAATTCAGAGGAGACGGGTTATAATGTACATAACCAAGCCCGTCACGCCTCTCAACGATGCGCACCACGACGGGTTATTTTTTTATGGTTAATAACAAATATTCAAAGCCAGCTCTTACCATTGAGCAGCAAATCAAATTCTTAACCTCTCAAGGGTTACAAATTCCTAACCCAGAACTAGCCCGCCATGTTCTAAGTACCGTTAGCTATTATCGTTTCTCATCTTATCTTCTACCATTTAAGTTACCACATCAAAATGATAATCCACGACAATTTTATAAAACTGCTACTTTTGAACAGGTATGGCAATTGTACCAATTTGATCGAGAGCTAAGATTGCTCGTTGCCTATGCGATTGAAAAAATAGAAGTGGCATTTCGAGCAGCATTAATCAATATTACCAGCCATCGCTTGCACCCTTTCTGGTATGTGGAGCGTTCCTATTTCAAAGAAAACAAATCATCAAAAAAATCTTTTTTTGATGATTATCTAAAAACGATCAAGGCGATTAGTGCTAATAAGCAAGAAGTATTTATCCAACATTATCATAAAAAGTATAAAGAGCCAGAATTTCCACCTATCTGGATGATGATTGAAGCCCTATCTTTTGGATCCTGTTCGAAGATGTTTGATAATATTCAATCAAAAGAAATACGGAATGAAATCGCCTCTGTTTTAGGCCAGCATACAACTCTTATTGAATCATGGATAAGAAGTTTAACCTATACGAGGAATTTGTGCGCTCACCATTCTCGATTATGGAATAGATGGTTTGTTATCCCACCCCTCATACCTAAAAGCTCGCTTATTACTTCACATGTTGAAGGTAATTATCGATTTCAATTGATTGCTTTTATAATACACGAACTCTTAGAAAAAATTTCTCCTGAATCTCGTTGGAGACAAAAGCTCTTGGAGTTATTTGAAAAGAATGATCAGTATCCAGGTTTAGCAATGGGCTTCAATGTTAATTGGAAAGTTGATCCAATATGGTCAATATAATGGCAGATATTAGCTCGCAAAAATTATCATTTAAAATTCAAGACCCATACCAACATGCTTATCTTAGAGTTTCCTCAATACATGAAATATGGTATGCACAATACGGTAATCCCAGTGGTGTTCCAGTCATTGTATTACATGGTGGTCCTGGCGCTGGCTGTGATGAGGATATGGTAAAACTATTTGATCCTGAATTTTGGCGTATTATTCTACTCGATCAACGTGCAGCCAAGCGTTCAATACCTTTTTCTGAAATAAAGGACAATACAACGCAGCATCTTATTGCCGACTTGGACGTCCTTAGAAAAGAATTACGCATTGATAACTGGCTTGTGTTTGGTGGTTCATGGGGCAGTGCTCTTGCCATCGCTTATGGTGAAAAGTATCCAAATCATGTTCTTGGATTTATTTTGCGAGGCATCTTTCTTGCACGCAAGCATGAAACGGAAGATTTATGGTTTGGAATGGGTAAGATCTTTCCTGATGCATGGTGCGAGCTCAATGATTACATCCCCATTGAAGAGCAACATGATCTAATAAACGCCTATTATCGACGAGTGATGAGTCCCGATTTAGACGTAGCAATCCCCGCCGCACGAGCATTTATTAAATATGACTTCACCTGCTCTTTTCTTAACCTGTCCGCCAAGAAGCTTAAGCAATCTATGTCTGATGACACATTAATCCTCGGTTTAACGCGTATCTATATGCATTATTGTGTCAATCATTTTTTTCTTAAAGAAAACCAACTCATCGATAACATAAACAGGATTAATCACTTACCTCTCATTATTGTGCATGGGCGCTACGACATCATCACGTTGCCAAAAAACGCTTATGAACTTCATCGAATATGGCCTCAATCGGAGCTGATTTTTGTTAATGGCGCGGGGCACTCTGCAAAAGAGAAGCGCGTCGCATTAAGTTTGGCAAATGCAACTGAAAAAATGAAGCAATTGCTCAAATGAAACTTTGGAGCAGTATGTCGCCCAATTTACCCACAGGGTCAACAGGTCTATCCGCACAAGTGGAAGGTGCTCCTAACCTATTGACTTGTGGATAAATTAGGCTCTGCGAAATCTTCGCGAGACTCTATTCTGTCTCATATGCGCAACGACAAATGTCAGTGCGCTGGCTTAAAATCAAGATATCAACCCACGAAAAACGCTCGTGGTAATAAAATAAAAATCCACATATTAAAGCAAATGCAGTACACCTTTCGCATGTGCAATCATGCAGCGTATCCATTTGATTTTATGTGAAATTTTGTTATATTTTTTAAAAAATCAAGTAAAAAGTGCGGTGAATGATTGGTGAAGAGAGAAGCGAAGATCAACTTATTGATTATTAAAATTTATTTAAAGATAGTGCACCACTGTTGCACCAGAGGTTTACCACTATATTTAATAAAGCAGTCCATTTTTGTAATTATGAGCTTGTGACTTATAATGTACTTGAATATAAAATAAACCGAACCAGGAGTGTCACAATATGAACAAACCAAAACGTATTTTTATCGTAGGTCATTCGGGTGCGGTAAAGGTGTTCTTGCACAAGCACTTGCTGAAAAACTTGGTTGGAAATACACTGATGCGGATTTTGCATTAGCCCCCTCTATTGGTCGCACCATATCTGAAATCATTGGTCATCAAGGTGAGAAAGCTTTTCATCACTGTTTAACAGAAATTTTGTCATCTCAACGCCAACAAGAAAACATTGTGGTGACAACTGATGACAGCATTATTTGTCACGAAAAAAATCGTGAGCTACTTTCATCTGAGTTCACAGTTTATTTGAAGGTAAGCCTTTCCATCCAATTAGAGCGCATTTCTCACAATCGCCCACTTTTACCTGTGTCTGATTACAAGGCCTTTTTAGCAATGCTTCGTGAAGAACGTGATGGTTTCTATGAAGAAGTGGCTAGCTTTACGCTGAGTTCTGATAATGGCGCTATTGATGATCATGTGTTGAGCGTTATTGAAGCTATGCGATGAGCCCTATAGAGACTCTGAAAAGGAATGTTACCAATGCTAATGGTAAACAAGGTGAAATCTGGATCAATACTTTAGACAGCACAATAAATTTACTTCAAAAATATTGGTCACTCACTAAAATTCATCCAGTCAACAATATGAACTGGAATTATGTTGCCCTTGGAAGGCAACATAATAATCCCGTGGTTCTTAAGATTAGTTGTGATGCAAAGGCAATTGAAGATGAATTTAGCGCATTACAGCATTTCGCAGGTGCTGGCGCCATCAAAGTCATCGATTATTGTTCTGAATACCACGCATTATTGCTAGAACAGGCAGTTCCAGGTTACCTATTAAAAGAGCATCATCCTAAAAAAATTGAAGAAGTCATGTATCTCCCCAGCACGTCGGGAGAGTCATTTAAGGTGTGTAAATAGCGCGGGAGAAAATTTTTTAACGCTGTAAAACTTAACTTCATGCTCAATCTCTCATAGTCTCACCTCACTGTCAAAATATTTTTTAATAAAAAAATCAAAAAAATTATTGCT
>DAIDKT010000047.1 GCA_027449905.1 Legionellales bacterium | reverse complement strand
TAAGACCGGTTCTTGAAAAACCTAAGTACGTCATGGGCTATAATAAGCCGTCGGGATGAAGAGGATCAAGAACGCAGATACTATCAGGGCCCGAGTGAACGTATTTCACTTAACCAGAGGCCGAATACATGACTGCATCTCAACCTTTATTTTGTTTAAATATTAATACAATCCTTGACAACCAGGGCGGGGTCCATACATGACGTGGGGAGTTACAAATTATTTATGTATTGATGTGCTGAAGTATGGATGGATATCTAAAATATAAAAAATTATGACATCCACCACTACGTTTTTCATGCTGACAAAAATCAGCATTAAATTACTGTAAAGAGACTAAAATCAAGTACAAGTTGACGAAGGATTTATACGACTTCGACTTCTTCAGCTTGAGGACCTTTTTGTCCTTGACCTGGTTTGAACGTCACTGCTGCACCTTCGGTCAATGTTTTGAATCCACTGCCCATAATAGCGCTGAAGTGTACAAAATAATCTTTACCGCTGCTCTCAATGAAACCAAAACCTTTGCTTTCATTAAACCATTTTACTGTACCACGAACTTTTTCTGACATTTTCTATTTATCCTAATTAACTGGAAACATATTGTAGCACCATAAAATCATCATTGCCAATGATTTTTATTTTTTTTGTTTGTATGATTTTTTTTAACTGGTCGGTGGATGATACTGACGCCCCAAGAGGGGTCAGATTTGGCGTTCCTATCTGTGGTGTGAGTAGTAGGAATAACGGGATCTCAATTGTCAATGAACGCTACTGAGATTATACTTAGTGATAGGAATAATTTCAGGGGTTGAATACTCATGCAACGAGTCACTTATCGAAACATTCAAAATAGCTTGCTGTTTTTTACCATTCTTGCTTTGGTCCTTGCTTTTTATGCAGAATACATCACTAAAATACAACCATGTCCCTTGTGTATGATGCAGCGCTTTTGCGCATTTATTTTTGGGTTTTTCTGCTTGGTTGGCTTGAGTTTGCGGACATTACATCGCACAAGAATTTTGACATTTGTCCAGATCGTGATTGCGGGACTGGGTTTGTACTTTTCTCTGAGGCAAATATCATTACAATCCATCCCTATTGCACAACCTCAAGCAGCATCCTGCATGCCAGGAGTTGATGCTTTAATCCACTATTTTTCATATGGTGCCATCATCAAGGCTTTTTTGTGGGGAAGCACCCAGTGTACTAAAATTTCCTCAAAATGGTTGGGGCTGTCTATGCCTGTGTGGTCCACTATCTATTTCTCACTGATGACACTTTCCAACATCATTCTCGCGGTTTTATTAACGATTACCTTGAAAAAAACGACTGAAACGAATGCACCCCAATAGTTTTTCTTGCCAAGTTTTGCATCGCCATGCTCACACGAAGGCGCGTATTACCCGTGTTTCGACGCCACATGGTGTCTTTATAACCCCGGTTTTTATGCCGGTTGGCACGCGCGCCGGTGTGAATAATATGACGCCATTGGATTTAACGATGACTGGTACCCAGATTATTTTGGGCGGTAACACTTATCATATGTTATGTGCACCTGGCATGGACGTGATTGAGGGTGCTGGTGGGATGCATCGTTTTATGGGATGGTCGGGCCCTATGTTGACCGATAGTGGTGGATTTCAAATATTTAGTTTATCTAAAAATCAAAATATTTGTACAATTGATGAAACAGGCGCGCATTTTCAACTACCAGGTCAGCGCCGTTTAATCCACATGACCCCAACCATGTCATTAGAAACCCAAAAAATTATTGGCGCTGACATCATCATGGCGTTTGATCAATGTACTCCAGATCAGTGTTCACGTGATGAGGTCCAAGCGATTATGACCAGAACCCATCGCTGGCTTGGTGAGTCAATGTCTTATCATCAACAACATCCTACCTCTCGATATGGTTATGCCCAAGCCCTTTTTGGTATCATTCAAGGGGGTGTCTATGAAGATTTACGTCGAGAAAGTGCTGATTTTGTTAGATCATTGCAGACAGATGGGATCGCAATTGGAGGTGAAACCATCGGGTTTAATATGGCAACAACTGTTGAGGTGATCAAATGGGTATCTGATTATTTGCCAGATGCCAAGCCTCGTTACACGATGGGTGTTGGTATGTCACCTCAGGATTTGCTAGATGTGGTTGCTCAAGGTATTGATATGTTTGATTGTGTTGCGCCGACTCGAAATGCAAGACATGGTGCATTATATTGCGGTGAGTTGATCCGCGCTGGTCACTGGCTCAAATTTGAAAGTGATCATGACCATGGTAGAATTCAAATTAAAAAGGCTTGTTATGCCGAGGATCAAAATCCGATTATGGCAAGCTGTCATTGTTATACGTGCACCCATTATTCTCGCGCATATTTACATCATCTTTTCAAAAAAAAATATCATGTGTTCACAGCACTGGCAAGTATTCACAATGTCCATGTTTTACATGATATTTGTGATAGAATGCGTGATTTAATTCAAGCGGAGTAGATTATGATATTAATTAAAACATCCAAAGGTGATATTAAAATCAGCCTGGATGAGGTCAATACCCCCAAAACAGCAGCCAATTTTTTGGAATATGTTCGCAACGATTTTTATCGTGACACCATTTTTCATCGGGTGATCGATGGCTTTATGATCCAAGGTGGCGGCCTGACACAGGCGATGGAGAACAAGAAGGCCCGTGCGCCGGTAAAGAACGAAGCGAAAACAGCAAAGCTCAATAAACGCGGCACAGTTGCCATGGCAAGAACCATGGATCCTGATTCTGCTACCGCGCAGTTTTTTATTAATGTGGCTGACAATCATTTCTTAAATCACACGGGCGAGAACCCTCAAGGCTATGGGTATTGTGTATTTGGTGAAGTGATTGAAGGAATGGATATTGTTGATGAGATTGCAAAAGTTAAAACGGCACATCGGGATGGTCATGGCGACGTGCCTGTCGAGACAATTACCATTTATAGCGCAAGTGAAATATAGAATTTCATCGTAACTTCCCAGGTTGAGGATAAGTTTGCTTTTAATTAAATCAAATTGATTCCACGTCATCCTGAACGAAGTGAAGGATCTCCTGAATTTGGCTCAAACCGAGTCCGTTTGAGATCCTTCACTGCGTTCAGGATGACGTACCTGGGGAGTAACATTTCATCAAGAGAAGGCTATGTATAATTGAAGACGATAGTAAATTTAGATGAAGCTAGAAAAGAGATTCAACAAGGTTCGGTGTTGGCTTACCCCACTGAAGCAGTCTATGGCTTGGGTTGTGATCCTTTTAACGAGTATGCCGTTCATCGTATTTTGGAGTTGAAACAACGCTCAATTATTCAAGGGATGATTGTGATCATCTCTAATTGGTCGCAATTATGGCCACTCATTGACGCGGTCTCTCCTGCTGCGCTGAAGGCTGTGGAAGCAACCTGGCCCGGGCCTACCACCTGGATCTTTCCTCGATCGCCCCTGGTTCCAGATTGGGTCAGTGGGAAATATCCAAGCATTGCGATTCGTATGACCGCTCATCCTATCGCGGCGCAGCTTTGCGCAACAATGCCGGTGGTTTCTACCAGTGCAAATCTTCATGGCCAGGAGCCAGCTAGGGATGTGATTGAATTACAAAGTCAATTTCCAATGGGTATCGATGGCATCGTCGCTGGTTCCTTAGGTCATGCAACCAAGCCCAGTGCCATCTATGATTTATTGTCTGGGGCTTGTTTGCGATAGAGGATTTTTCATGAAGCGTAGAAAACACGTGCTAACAATTTTTACTTTAACCATGATAACGGTCGGTTCAGTTGATAGTATTCGAAATTTACCGGCGACCGCTCTATTTGGTAGTCAGTTAATTGTTTTTTTTATTTTAGCCGCTTTATTTTTTTTAATCCCAACTGCGCTGGTATCTGCCGAATTATCATCTGCCTGGCCTAAGCAGGGCGGGGTGTATATTTGGGTTAAGGAGGCGTTTGGTAAAAAAATAGGATTTCTGGCCATCTGGTTGCAGTGGATTGAAAATGTTATTTGGTATCCCACTATTTTATCTTTCGTCGCTGGGACTATTGGCTATTTAATCGATCCTTTATTGGCAGATAACCCATATTTTCTTTGGCTTGTCATCGTTGGTTCATTCTGGGCGGCCACGCTGGTTAATTTAAGAGGTATGCATGCTTCCGCCTGGTTCAGTAGTCTATGTGCCATTTCAGGCTTACTCATACCGATGGCGTTGATTATCGCATTGGGCTCTATGTGGATTTTGGGTGATAATCCACTCCAGGTGCGATTTGATTGGGCGAGTATCCTGCCGCATTGGCATGATCAATCGATCTGGGTTTCGCTCACAGCCATTATGATGTCATTCTGTGGCATCGAGATTGCAACTGTCCACGCGAATGATGTACAAGATCCACAGCATGCTTTTCCAAAGGCATTGATCTGGTCTGTGTTGATTATTTTAGGGACACTCATGTTCGGGTCTCTCGCTATTGCGGTGGTTTTGCCGCGATCAGAAATCAATTTAGTTGCAGGCATTATGCAGGCATTCAATGCATTTTTTGCCCGATACGGTTTAATTTGGTTCATGCCAGTGATTGCTTTGATGTTGGTTTTTGGCGGTTTTGGTAGTGTCAGTAATTGGATCATTGCGCCAACCAAGGGTTTATTGGTGGCAGCGCAAGATGATAATCTACCTTTGCTATTTGAACGGATTAATAAACACGGTGCGCCAGTTACCATGTTATTAACCCAGGCGATCGTAGTAACCATTTTATCAGCCTTATTTTTATTTATGCCCAGTGTGAACGGTTCCTATTGGTTACTGACTGCCTTGGCTGCTCAATTGTACATGTTCATGTATTTTTTGATGTTTATCTCTGCGATTAAATTACGAGTGAAATATCCAAACCACCGTGGACCCTTTCGCATACCAGGTGGATTTTGGGGTTTAGTCGTTGTGTGTGGAATCGGCTTAACCGGTGTTTTGACTACATTGGTTGTTAGTTTTATTCCGCCAATGGGGATCAATTTTGGAACCATTTATGGTTATGAGTTAACCTTGATAATCGGTCTCATCGTGATGTGCGCTCCACCTTTTATTAGCTCATGGTGGATGTCAAGGCACGTTCTTTGTTGAATGGATTTGCTGATTGATTAGGCAATAATCATGCAAAGTTTGGTATGCTTCTTGGCTGATACCCAAACCCAATTTGGTGCGCCGCCATAATATATCATCAGCACATCGCGCCCATTCTTCTCTGATTAAGTAGTCAACTTCGATTTCATATAGTAGCTCCGTGAACGCAATGCCAAGATCAGATGGTTGGGTGCATGCGTGCAAAATATGTTCAGTCAATGTGCCATACGTTTGCAAATAATGCTTTAAAATCGTGTCGTCAAGCCAATGATATTTCTCGTAAGCATATCGCTGATATGCGTCAAAATTCATATTCAAGTGAGTTGCGCCGGGTAAAGGGGTATTTTTACTCGAAGAGGGCGCTAACTCCTTAAAAACTGCTTGTAATTTATCAACGGCGAGCGCAGCGAGTTGACGATAGGTTGTTAGTTTACCACTGTAAATGGTGATAATAGGCGCTAATGTATCCGAATAATCAAATACATAATCGCGACTTAATTCGGATGCATCTTTACCATCTGGGGATGATAATAATGAGCGGACGCCGCTCCAAGTTTGAATCAGATCGCTTTTATTAAATGGTTTGTTAAAATACTGTTTAATCATGTCACCCAAGTAATCGACTTCTGCTGGTGCAATCGTCATGTGACTTAGATCGTCGGTGTATATTTGATCAGTTGTACCGACCAAGGTATAACCGTGATAAGGGATCACAAATATAACCCGCTTATCTTTGTGTTGTAATAAATAGCCATGCTCGCCTTCATATAATGAATGAATGACCAGGTGACTGCCTTTAACCAAAGATACGTTATAACGCAATGGTGTTTTCAATAATTGATTTACTGATTGAACCCAAGGTCCGGTAGCATTGATCAAGGCCCTGGCTTGTACTTGGATAGGATCGCCACATTTAGGCTGAAGTGTTAACTGCCAGATGCCCGCATTGACCAGTGCATGAGTCAAGGCTGTTTGTGGGAGAATATCAGCCCCTTGCTGTTTAGCCAGCAATGCATTTGCTAATGTTAATCTGGCATCGTCTGTTTTACAATCATAAAAAATAAAGCCGTCAGTTAATGACATGTTTAACGGATCAAATAAAGTAGGTTGATGTATCCTGTCAACGTATTGGGTATTGGGAAGGTTATTTGTTTGACTGAGATGATCATATAAAAATAAGCCGGATCGCAGCAGCCACCTGGGTCGACTCAGCTTATCATGGGGTAATACAAAAGCGAGTGGATGAACCAAGTGGGGGGCAATGTCTCTTAAAATCTGCTGCTCATCAAGTGATTTTTTAACCAATCCAAGCTCATAATGTTCTAAATACCTCAGTCCCCCATGAATCAGCTTGCTACTACTTGATGAGGTTTTTGATGCGATGTCATCTTGTTCACACAACAAGACCGATAAACCGCGGGTGGCTGCATCCGCAGCGCAACCGCAACCATGGATGCCACCTCCAATGATAATTAAATCATAGATGAAGGGACTTACAAACATGATGTCATTTTACATCGCGTTCTTTGGGGCCCGTATAAAATTGCCTGGGTCTGCCTATTTTGAGCTGACTGGCTGTCATTTCTAACCAATGTGACATCCAGCCGACTGTTCGTGCCAATGCGAAGATAACGGTGAACATATTGGTAGGAATCCCAATAGCGCTCAAGGTAAGACCAGAATAAAAATCAACGTTTGGATACAGCTTTTTATCAACAAAATAGGGATCTTCTAAAGCAATCCGTTCTAATTCAAGTGCTAGTTTAAAAAGAGGTTCATTTTTTGCCCCAACAGCATTGAGCACATCATGACAGGTTTTACGCATCACAACTGCGCGTGGATCGTAGCTTTTATAAACACGATGTCCAAATCCCATTAAACGGAATGAGTCATTCTTGTCTTTTGCTCGTTTAATATAATGCTCAATATTTTTGACATCGCCAATTTCTTTGAGCATATTCAAACACGCTTCATTTGCCCCACCATGCGCAGGACCCCATAAAGCACCGATGCCGGCGGAGATACAAGCGAATGGATTGGCTCCGGTTGAACCAGCTAAACGTACAGTGGAAGTGGATGCATTTTGTTCATGATCGGCGTGTAAAATGAAGATGGTATCCATGGCTTTAACCAAAATAGGATTCGGTGTTATTGATTCAGAAGGTACACCAAACATCATATGGAGAAAATTTTCCGCATATGACATTCTATTTTGTGGATACATATAGGGCATACCAGTGGAGTATTTATAACTCATCGCTGCTAAAGTAGGCATTTTGGCAATCAACCGAATGGCGGAAGTATAGCGATCTTGTTGATTGGTTAAATCCATCGAATCGTGGTAAAAAGCAGACAAAGCGCCAACAATTCCGACCATGATAGCCATAGGATGCGCATCTCTACGAAACCCATTTAAAAACTGATACATTTGTTGATGGACCATGGTGTGATTATTAATGGAATTACGAAAGGCGGTTTGCTCTTCTTCATTTGGTAACTCATCATTAAGTAATAGGTAGCAGACATCTAAAAAGGTCTTTTTTTCCGCAAGTTGACCAATGGGATAGCCTCGGTATAGTAAAACACCTTTTTCTCCATCAATAAACGTAATTTTTGATTCACAAGACGCAGTCGACATAAAACCAGGGTCGAACGTAAAATAATCATGGGAACCCAATTTACCAATATCGATGACATCAAAACCTAGTGTTGGTTGGAGAATGGGTAGTTCGATGGGATCATGTCCCTGGATATTAAGATGAGCTAATTTATCAGTCATGTTGCGTCCTAATTTATTTGTATTTTTTAGCCATCCTGGAATAAATCTTGGATGATTTATGACACAGCTTCATTAAATATATAAAAAAGACAGCAGATAGTCAATTTTAGGAGGGACAGCAGGTGTGATTTAAACGCGGTTTAATCCAGCATGGTTTCCTTCGATCTATTTTTATCACGAGTGAATTATGTTAGATTTATGCATTTGCACGCAATTTAGAGAGAATTTTTTTGAAAAAGCGGATCGCTGTTATTGGTTCGGGTATATCTGGTTTAGTCAGTGCCTATTTACTCAGCAAACGTCACGAGGTTTCTCTATTTGAAGCAAATGATTACTTGGGTGGCCATACCCACACTGTTTCAGTCAATGTCGACGGAAAAACACAAGCGATTGATACTGGTTTTATTGTTTTTAATAAAAAAACCTATCCCAATTTCTGTAAACTAATCGAATCACTTAACATCCCCATTCAACTCAGTGAAATGAGTTTTAGTTATCGTTCAAAGCGCACTGGTTTTGAGTACAATGGACATAGCCTGAATACATTGTTTTCGGATCGTAGCAATTTATTTAAACCGCGTTTTTATCGATTTATTAAAGAAATCATATCATTCAATCATGATGCGAAAAAATTCCTTTTAGAACATCCGCATGACGACATGTCTATCGAAGAGTTTTTAAAATACCATCCGTATTCAGATGAATTCATCGCGTGTTATCTCATTCCTATCATCTGTGCTATTTGGTCAAAAAATAAAGCAGACACGTTGCAATGCTCGGCGCATTTTATTTTCAAGTTTTATGCAAATCATGGCCTGCTGGATTTATACAACCGACCGCCTTGGTATGTGATAGCCAACGGCTCCAAAAACTATATTCAACCTATGATAGAGGCGCTTGTTGATCGGGTCTATCTGAATACTAAAATTGAAACCATAGAACGACAACCAACCGGTGTTATTTTAAAATCGCAATCCAATGAGTTTGTTTTTGACGCAGTTGTGATTGCCACGCACAGCGATCAGGCCCTAAACCTGCTTTCTAAGCCAACCTCAGCAGAAATCAATATTTTATCGGCAATTAAATACACCAATAATGAAGTGATTTTACATACGGATGAGCAGGTGATGCCTCAAAGAAAACTGTCTTGGGCGAGTTGGAATTATTTAGACAATGAGACTACAGTGCCGTCACTTACATACTATATGAACCGGTTGCAAGGGATTCAATCACCCACCCATTTTTTTGTGTCGATGAATCTTTCGAGTGAAATTGATCCTGGTAAAATGATACAATCTTTTCAGTACGCTCACCCTTGTCTTGATTTATCTGCCCTGAAAGCCCAACAAGAGATTAACTCGATAAACGGAGTAAATAATACTTACTTTGTTGGAAGCTATTGGGGTTATGGTTTTCATGAAGATGGGGTTACCAGTGCAATAAGCACCTGCAAGCTTATCGAGGGAATTGATGTTTGAAAACCTGATTTTTACAGGCATGGTTAGGCATCGCCGTTTTACTCCCAAACCGCATCATTTTTCCTACAAATTATTTATGTTTTGTTTTGATATTGCTGATCCCGATGCTGCATTTAAGGACATGAAACATGTTTCAATCGAAAAGTTTAATTGGTTCTCTTTTCGGCGTAAAAACTATCTAAATCATCCAGATGTTTCTTTGGATGAATACGCCAGGCAGCTGGTTGCAGCAAAGTTTAATAAATATCCGAAAGGAAAAATATACTTACTGACTCATCTTGCGTGCCTTGGCTACTGCTTTAATCCAATCAGCGTGTATTTTATTTTTGATGAAGACAAGCAGTTGCTTGATTATTTAATTATAGAAGTTACCAATACGCCTTGGGGAGAGAAGCACCATTACGTACTAGAACGTTCGACTAGATTAAAAAATGGTGGATACCGGTTTCAATTTAAAAAAGAACTGCATGTCTCTCCCTTTATGTCGATGAATTATGAGTATCAATTTAACTTGAGATTCACAAAACAAACAATTAGTATTCATATGGAGAATCAATTTAATGATAGAAAAGATTTTGATGCCACACTGAAGTTAACGGCATTGTCACAAAACGCCAACGCATTTAAAAATGAATTACGCCATGATCGCTTGATAACGTACAGAATAGTTGTGGCAATTTATTGGCAGGCATTAAAATTATGGATGAAAAAGATACCTTTTCGTTCCCACCCCAAAAAAATAAGAAGGTGAAGCCATATGCTTGAGCAAAATACCACCAAATCTAACGGGCGACAGGGCCTGTCAAAAAAAATCATTCTCAAGCTGCTGCGACAAATGCAGCAAGGGATGATCACCCTCCACGATCGCGACGAATGTCATAAGTTTGGAGATATCAATGGAGATCATGGAGAAAAGGCTACGATTCGTATCATCAATCCTCGAGCCTATCAACAAATTTTATTACAAGGTTCTGTTGGCGCAGGTAAAAGCTATATCAATGGAGATTGGGATACGGATGATTTACCCAGATTAATAGAGTTATTTATCCAAAATGAATCTCTATTTAATCGAATAGAAAGCCCTGCTGCGCGCTTTTTTAGTTCGATGCGAACCTTGGCTTATCAATTAAACCTCAATACCGTTCGCCGGTCTAAAAACAATATCTTGGCTCACTACGATTTAGGCAACGATTTTTTTCAATTGATTCTTGATCCCTCGATGATGTATTCATGTGCAGTATATGAGCCATCTCATGTTAGTCTCGAAGAAGCCTCCCAGAATAAGATACGACGAATTTGTCATAAACTCGAATTAAAATCCAGTGATCATCTTTTAGAGATTGGGACCGGGTGGGGTGGTTTTGCTGTGTATGCTGCCCAAGCCTATGGCTGTAAAGTGACGACAACAACCATCTCTGATAAGCAATATGCTTATGTCAAAGAAAAAATAAAACGGTTGGGATTAGAAAATCAAATCGAATTATTGAATGTTGATTACCGTAAATTATCAGGTCAGTTCGACAAGGTGGTGTCAATTGAAATGATTGAAGCAGTAGGTCATCAGTATTTTGATGTATTTTTTCGTCAATGTAACCAGTTATTGAAACCCCAAGGATTGTTTTTTTTGCAAGCGATTGTGATCAATGATCAAGCCTACGACGCTGCAAAAAATGAAATTGATTTTATTAAAACGTATATTTTTCCTGGGGGATGTTTGCCGTCGGTTTTTTCTATATCTAAATCCATTACATCTCAAACAAGACTACAGTTGATATCATTAGAAGACATTGGTGAGCATTATGTAAGCACTCTTAAAGATTGGAATCATAAATTGTTGGCAAATAAAGAAACCATTCTTGCTCAAGGATTTAGTGAAGATTTTATTCGCATGTGGCAATTTTATTTTAGTTACTCAGCTGCGGGTTTTGCCAGTCATTATATTAGCAATATACATGCATTGTGGCGAAAAAGACTATAGCTTCGGGGCTGATACCTACTAAGCTTGGTTGACAATTCATTTTCTGAAATATTAACCTCTAAGACTTGCTCGCGGGACGTAGGGCATCAGAATCAGAAAATGAATTGTCAACAGACCCTTGTGTTTTTATAGCACAATAAAAGATCTAATAATGAAACAATATTTTGTATTTTGGGGGACTTTTGTTGTTAACTGCGCCTGGTTGGGCACCCTAAGCAAAAAAACGATTGTCAATAAATGTCACAAATACGCTACTCAATCCGCATAAGACCATTCCCCAGATAAAATCAATGAAAGTGATTTGCCACGGCCAGTTTGCAAGAATAGAATAGTTGGTAAAATCATAAATACCATAAGTAATTAAACCAAGCATGATACCACTCGATAGCGCAAGAAAATAATCACCGTGGGATTTAGGAAGTACAAAAAAGAGAATGCCGAGGGCGATACACATATACACAACAATTGCAGCCCACCAGATCGGTGTCATCGAATCACCTGATTTACGAAGTAAAAAACCAATATTTTGCGCATAGATATTTTTGGCAACCACGCCTAACCAAATCATGTCCAAGATAAAAACGGACATAATTGTCACCAAAAACAAGACGATTGATTTCATTGATTTTCACTCCCTAAATTGCGTTTCCTCAGGCTTAATCAAATTTTTTTTTAAAACGGATTGTGGTACTGGTTTAACATCCGATACAATCCCTATCAATTCGAGCAATTTTATGAAGTAATAGGTGATATCAATTTCCCACCATTTAAATCCCTGCCTAGCTGATGCTGGGTAGTGATGATGATTATTATGCCAGCCTTCACCTAATGTGAGTAGAGCAAACAATAAATTATTTCTGCTGTGATCCGGGGTTTCATAGCGCCTCGTGCCATAGACATGACAGAGTGAGTTGATTAAAACCGTGGTGTTGAATACAGCAACTAAAGATATGCTAAAACCCCAAACCAACATTTCCCCAATCCCGGTATGGTATTGAGGTGAATAGGTTTGGAGCACCCAACCAGCAATGAATAGGGAAACGAACAGCATTGTTGGCATGATGACATCATATCTTTCAAGAAATACAAGCTCTGGAAAGCAGGTCAGGTCTTTGACACGGTCTGGGTTATAATGAAAATGCTTTTTAGTGAGAAACCATCCGACATGACTCCACCAAAATCCATGTTGTACCGGTGAGTGAGCATCTTCAGGTTTATCAGCGACCATGTGATGATGACGATGATGCGAAGCCCACCAAAGAGGCCCGCGTTGAGCGGCAGTCCCAGCTAGGGCCGCAAATATGAACTGCCAAAATCGGTTGGTTTTGAATGTTTTGTGCGAAAAGTAGCGATGATAGAATGCGCCAATGGTAAATAAACGAAAAAAATAAAGGATTGCGGCAGTCGTCACGGCAATACGACTACAGTGAACATAAAATACCAACAAACAACTTAAGTTAACCAACACAAAGGGTATGGCGCGAGCCCAGTCTATTTCATCATTGTCTGGTGCATCAGGCTGATAATGATTTTCACTTACAATCCATTTGCGGAATAACTTGAATAAAGATCGCATAGCACTCTCTTTGACATATCACCGACTAAAACATGAATTATACGAATAATTTCGTAACTATCAAAGGTTAGCCGTTTTTAATCAGCAATTCCCGCTTAAATTGTACCCCAGTTTAAAAAGCACGGATATGTTTTAAATTTGATCAAAAAAGATTTTGATATCACCTAAGCCTCACTTTCAAGCCAAAGCATATCAAGCTTCTATACACTGGCGCAATTGCTCTAGTACGGCATCAAATTGCGAAAAAATATCTGAATTCCAGAATCTTAAGACTTTAAAACCAAAATATTCCAAGTTGGGCTATTAAAGTACATGAAACTATATCTCAGCAGTTAAATTGATGCTGTAATAGTAGCTTGCAAATAATCCACTTAGATCTATAATTAAATAAAAAGAATTAATTATGTATAATAAAGTTGCTTTGTAACCCCAGGTTGCGGAGGATTTTGATTTTAATTCAATCAACTTGATTCCACCTAATCCTGAGCGCAGTGAATGATACTCTGAGTTTGGCTCAAACCAGTTCCATTTGAGTCCCTTCACTGCGTTCAGGGACGTTGCCTAGCTTCAGTATCACCTGGATTCCCGAACACTCATAACGAGGATGGTGGGTTGAATCCCAGGTTTGCATAGATCATTTTTTGTTTTTCTAGCACTTCTCCCACCCAAGGTTCGTGACCTACTGTATGGAAACATTCAATCACATCTAATTTA
>DAIDKT010000046.1 GCA_027449905.1 Legionellales bacterium | reverse complement strand
AATTTTCTGACTTTACAGAAGCCATCCTTGGATTTTTTGACAATATCGGCTTGTACTTAGACATTATGAGGTGCCGCATTAATGATAATTTTCAACGCTTAAAACTTGCATAGTTCGCATCTTCAGGTCCGATGGGTATATACACAAGGTTATCCACAGTTTTTGTGGATAACCAAACACAGAACACGGTTCACCAATTGTTAAAAAAACCGTTTATTTTCAACAAGATACGATATTGTGTTGGGTTCTAATACAATTTGATTAAAGTACTCGTTTAATAAGTTATTCACATATTTTTATCCTATTGTATAGTAATTAAAACTATTAACTTGAAACGAACCAGCTGTGCAAAATGATCATCACCCAGCAGAACCTTTAGCAATAACGTGAAAAGGATCTATTTTAGTTGATGATGTGAAATAAGGAATTGATCAGATATATAGACCCCAAAAGCAGAGGCGAAATAAATCGACCGATTAGACCAGTGAATAACAAGAGTATAATAATGAAAAAACCAAATGGTTCTATTTTTGCATAATAACTAGCTAGTTTGGGCGGTAATAAACAGGATAGCACCCGCCCACCGTCCAATGGTGGAATCGGTATTAAATTTAAAAAAGCCAATACTAAGTTTATTTGAATACCCGCCATACCCGTCAACAACATAAAAAGCGCTGTCATCGATTTAGTTGGATCATACAACATGCCTATCTTGGCACAAAAAGCCCACAATAATGACATAAAGAAATTTGCAAGCGGTCCAGCAGCAGCAACCATGGCAACATCCCATCTTGGTCGATGTAATTTTTCCCAATTAATAGGCACTGGCTTAGCCCACCCAAAAACAAATTGAAACCCACTCATCACTGCGATGAACAGAGGAACAACGACTGTACCAATCGGATCAATATGTTTGAGTGGGTTAAGACTCAGTCGCCCTTGGGCTTTGGCTGTGGTATCGCCACAATAATTTGCAACCCAAGCATGAGCTGCTTCATGCAAGGTGATAGCAAATAAAACAGGTATAATCCAAACCGCAATCGACTGAACCCATGTAATTGTTTGCATCTGTACCCCTGATTTTTTTATAAAGAAATAACGACTTGCATTTTTCTAATTATATACTTTAATTAGGATGCAGCTGTATAAAGACTCTAAACAATTAGGAGACATTCGAAATGAGTACATTCAATTATTCACAAGGTAAATCACAAACTGTAGATCAAGATGCACAAGTCAAAAAAACCAAAAAGCCACAAAAACCATCTAATCTTGATAAAATCAATCACCGTCCAAATGAAAGAAGCAAATAATAAGTAAGTCATAGTAAAATGCCACAGTCAGCTGTGGCATTTTTCTTCTCAAAAAATGGATGATATACTTTTCCGAAATTCCTGTAACCCCAGAACAAAAAAATGCCTGAATTACCTGAAGTTGAAACAACTGTGCGTGGCATAAGATCGCATATCGAAAACCAGCTTATTTTAAAAGCGGTTGTTCGACAACATAAACTTCGTTGGCCTATCATTGCAAACTTATCTGATAAATTAGCGGGTTGCCAAATTAAAGACGTAATTCGACGCGGCAAGTATATTATTTTAAAATTAATTTCACACCAACATGCTTCATCTTGTGCCGTTATTGTCCATTTGGGGATGTCCGGTCGTTTGCAAATTCTCAAGGAAGATACACCACCAGGTCGACATGATCATGTTGACATACTACTGCACAATCGGTCTATTATTCGCTATACAGACCCCCGGCGTTTTGGTGCAATGCTTTGGGTTGAAGGTGACGCCAATACTTGTCCTCAATTACAGGCCCTCGGTCTAGAACCACTCAATTCAGAATTTACAGCCTCATATTTGTTTCACCAGGCATCAAATCGGTCGATACCAATTAAATCATTGATCATGGATAATAAAATCGTGGTTGGTATTGGTAATATTTATGCAACTGAGTCGCTTTTTTCAGCAAAAATTCACCCAGCAAAACCTGCAAAAACCATAACGAAGCAACAAATGCATGTGTTAGTTGAGCAAATTAAATTGATTTTACAACAAGCCATTTTAGCCGGTGGCACCACTTTAAAAGATTTTCTAAAAAGCGATGGGAAGCCGGGTTATTTCGCCATACAATTACAAGCATATGGCCGCGCCGGATTACCCTGTTCTATTTGCCAGACCCCTTTTACCTCCATGAAAATCTCACAAAGAACCACAAGCTACTGTACTCAGTGCCAAATTTAAGGCGCTGGTAGGAAATATTTCGCTATGCGCTTAATCGAGGTAACATCTTAGCATTCTTCGATTCGAAACGGCATCGAGACCAGCAAACTCTATTTTTTAGTCGGCGGCACTGGCGGAATATTATCTGTATTGCATTGACAATTTCCGCTTGAATTAGGAACCACAGGTACTTTTGCGAACCACTTGGGGAAACATATGGTCAAATTCCATCCGGTAATGCCATTTTCAACTTTGCCAGGAAGTAACCAATAACGCTGTCCAGGATAAACAGCATTTTCTTGTCCAGCCCAAATCACGGGGCTAAACTGAGCCGTCATGGACAATGTTTGTCCTGGCTGGCATTCAAATTCACTTCTTGCCCATGACTGTCCTTTGGGGGCGTTAACTGTGATTAACTTTTCACCTGTGTTTGCATTTGAAGCCGTCATAGAAACATTATAATTTGTCCAACAAGAATCCTTCACCATCGTTAAATAGCAAGTGAAAGCATATGCATGCTGAGACATCAAAAAACTGACCACAAATAATTTAAAAAAAATCAACATTGCTTTGACCTTTAAAAACATAATAATTTAAGTATGTATTCCCTGCTAATTTTCTTCTAGCTTTGATATTTTATTTATTCATATTTAGAGTATACTCTACCGCTGGATTTTATTTATTGATGTTTAGAGTATAATCTACCCCAGTGCTTTATTTTTGCAACTATTCGGTATATTTATAATTTATCCAAATAGATGTCATCTTTAAAGACATAAAAATCCAATCTACGGTTTCTATCGTAAATTTAGGAGAGGTGGCCGAGTGGTTGAAGGCGCACGCCTGGAAAGTGTGTATACGGTAAAACGTATCGAGGGTTCGAATCCCTCTCTCTCCGCCAGCATTTTATAATCCGCATTTATACTGAGGTAGCTAGTGGATAAGAGAAAATCTCCTGTATCTAAAAATATCGATAACGGCGAGTTTAAACGGTCTTTAAAAACAAGGCATGTTCAATTGATTGCTTTAGGCGGTATTATTGGATCCGGTTTTTTCCTGAGTACAGGTACCGTTGTTCATGAAGTGGGCCCCTCAGTGTTTCTTGCTTATATCCTGGGCGGCATCATTATTTACTTAACCATGCTATGCATGGGTGAACTAACCGTTGCAATACCAATCTCCGGGTCGTTTATTAACTATACAGCCGATTTCATTTCTCCTGTGTTGGCCTGTGGTGTTGGGTGGTCTTATTGGCTGAGTTGGGTTGCGTATATTCCTGCAGAATGTATCGCCGGCGGCATTATTATGCAGTACTTCACAGGTATCAACGGATATTTTTCAGCCGTTGCCTTTGGCTTATTAATCACTTGTGTTAATTTTGCAAAAGTTGGTACATTTGGTGAAATTGAGTTTTGGCTAGCGCTCATTAAAATAGCGGCTTTGGTTGGGTTTGTTATTTTATCAATTTTAATTTTTTTGGGTGTTATTCACGGCAACCAACCAAATCAGATGATTGGTGGAAAATATATTTTTCATCATGGAGGGATATTTCCAAATGGTGTTATGCCTTTTTTGACCGCGATGGTTCTTTTGATTGTCAACTATCAGGGTTCAGAAATTGTGGGCCTTGCTGCTGGTGAATCGATTGACCCGGCACGCATGATACCGGTTGCAATTCGCAATGTGACCTTGAGAATTTTATTTATATTTATTGTTCCAGTATTGTGCCTTGTGTTAATTTTCCCGTGGGAAAAGGCAAATATAGCCAATTCCGTTTTTGCAGATGCGCTTAATTTTTATGGTTTAAAATGGGCCGGGGCTATCACCAGTTTTGTCACCTTGACCTCGGCCTTGTCATGCTCAAACTCTGGCGTGTATGGAATTGTCCGCGCGTTAAACTCTCTCGCTCGCAATGGCATGGCCCCCGCGTTTTTGGCAAAGCTCAATCGTAACGCGGTGCCACAAAATGCAGGTATTGTAACCTTGATTGCCATTTGGATACTTCTTATTATCAGCTACTTCTTTTCGCAAACCATGTTGTATATTGCCTTGTTGCTGGTTTCTGGATTTACTGGAGCCATTGCCTGGATTACCCTGTGTTGGGCTCAAATCAATTTTCGAAAAAAATTATATGCGGCAGGTTATGATACAACAGATTTGAAATACAAGACACCCGGCTCCCCATATACTGGTATTATTGCCATTATTTTGATGATAGGATGTCTCTTCTTTTTGGTTTTTTCTCCGGAAATTAGTTATCAGTTTGCGTTTTTCATTGGATTAATCAGTTTATTCTTTCCGATGTTAGTTTATATTGTGTTGGGATTAATAAAAAAACGCGAAAAAGTCTTATCAGAACACAAACAAGTGCGATTTAATGATGTATTTCCATCGAAATAAGTCTCTCCACAGTACGAATTAGTTTAAGTTGTCCGCGGTCTTGATTGGACTTTGGGTAGTTTGATTATACTAATTTTGTAACTTATACTGGTTGACATACCAATCTTCTTACTGGGTTACTGATGACCACTCAACCTTATCAAGCAAGTTTTCTAATTATTTACGCTTGTCTCTCCAGCTTGCTCGTCGCAGCGGGATTAGCGGTTGTAGTTTATTTTAATAAAGTAAATTTAGGTTTCAATCATATCGCCTTTTTTTGGTCAATTATTTGGCTGGTTTTAGCCATTTTATTTACATTACTCAGCCTAAAACAATTTGTCATCGGGTATCTGTGTTCAACGATGTGTATCATGATAGCCTGGCGCATAGCGGTGATCGGTCATTTAAATATACTCTCTTATGTCCTTCCTGTTTCATTTATTTTGATTATTGCAAATTTTGTATATTGTTGCTGGGTTAATCTTCACCTAACGGCGGGTTCCATTGGGAAACATCAAGTTGTTGAATGGCAAGTTTTGTTTGTGCGCATGTATATCGGGTTTGATTTTATTCCTCATTTTACTGAAAAACTGTTTGCTGGGACAACAATTCATGCTGGGGTAGTACAAGACTTTATTCATTTAGGACTTCCTCATCCGAATTTATTTGTTTGGGCAGCTGGGTTTTGCGAATTCATCTCAACCATTAGCATAGGATTAGGACTTTTTATTCGTCCTGGCGCTATTTTTTGCACTATTTATTTATTGATTGCAACGTATTTGGGACACCATTTTAGTACCGGTTTCATGTGGATAAGGCCAGGAGGTGGCTGGGAGTTTGCTGTTTTATGGGCCATGCTTATATTTTCATTTGCGTTCAGTGGCGACAATTTCTTTTCGATAGATGAATACATAAAAAATCATTTTAGCCTAAGAAAACGCAGTTGAATCCTAACGATAGTGACTATTGCGCTGTTTTGACTATGGATTGACAACAAAAGCCCATTTTATGTACAATAAGCATCTTTTTAAAATCATTGGTTGTTAAATGCAAGTTCCTTTATTCATTGATTCGCGAATAAAATTATTGTGGTGGATTTTTTATTTTATACTTGTATTAACTGCCATTATTATATCCTCCCTGTATCTGTTAGCACTTACTTCATCCCCCATAGCATGGTGTCTCTTACTTACCGTACCTTTGTTACTTTTTTTTTGGCTATTATTTACAACATTCTCTGGTACATAAAAAGATAATTCGCCAATCGACCTGCACTGAATCAAATTATGCTCCTAGGAGTGAAAATGAACCCGTTACTTTTCAATCGCTAAACAAAGCGCAAATAACACATGAGTTAGATTTATTAACCGAAAACCCGCACAAATTAAATCAGGGGGCATACAATCTATGTGGCCCGGCCGCAGTCCTTTATGCATTGCTTTATTCTGAACCAGAAAAACTGAGAGAGTTTACCAGGAACTTTGTGTCACATCCCGGCAATGTTGGCTTATCTCTTCCAACACGGTGTTTTAATAAAAACACACGATTATCTGTCATGGTGCTCATCATGATGGCAATGAAACATAAGACGAATATAACAGGTTATCATCCTATCTATGAAACCTTGGAAAAAATTCAAGGTGTGAGTTTTCCTAAAGAATTGGTTAATTGGCTTGATTTTTTCAATCATTATTTGCAAATAACTGCGGAAAATCGTTGGATCAGAGAGTCGATGATATTACGTAACAGTAACCTTCAACCTATACCATGGATCCATCGCACATTACTGGGTGGGGTATATAGCAACTTTCATGAAGTATTTGATACACCAACAAAGCATTTTGAGGCGCTTTTGAATGAGTATAATCGGCAAAGATCTTCAATTATTCTTCTTATGTCGGTAAATTTATGCTACAAAATATTAGGCTCAGAAAGTTTAGATGTAGATCCAACTTTTTTTGGTGTTAGTTTTTCTCATTATGTTTTTTTAAACCACTTGGATTACCTATATCACTCTGCCACTGTATCCATCACTATTTCCACTTGGGGTTTATGTGCAAAAAAAGATATTCCCTGGGAAACCTTTATTAAGGGATTTGACGGGTTTATTGCATGGGGAGCATTCGGCAAACCTGCCAAGCCCTCAAATCTATCCAGTGAAAGCGAGCTTGAATATTTCAGAAACTGTGTTTACCAAGGGTTATTGGTTAATAGCATGTTCAAACAGAAATATACCTCAGACTCTCCTGACCAACATGATATTACCCCCGAAATTTCAAACAATTCCAACCCATTTTTTGATCAAAACATACAATTAACAACCTGAAACTAGGTGGCGTCCCTAAAGTTTTTTTCATAAGTAAAACTGGGCCAACATCATCATGAACACCGTGAGGAACATCCTAAAATAGGCACAAACCTAGTCAATTCAAAATCTTTCAATGGGTTCAGGCTACCTGGGGAGCAACAAAAACAACGCATCGAATGCAGTCGAGAACATTCAGTGGGTAATAGAAAATCAAATTTACAAGCGTTTATCAAGTGGAATGACGACCCACATCACCAAATATGCTAAAATCGTCGCCCCACCTAATAGCAACAAAAGAATAAATATCAACCTGATCACAGTCGGATCTTTATCAAAATAATAGCCCAAACCTGCGCAGACACCGGCAATCATTCGCTTTTTATAAGAGCGACGGAGCTGTTTTTGTTTTTTCATATGAGGCCCCTGTTTTATTTGAAATATCATAATTAAATTCGGGAACTAAATTTTTAAGTAAAAGCAAGAGCTCTTCATGCTGTTGCGCTTCACAAGCTGATCTAATTAGTTTGAAAACTTCAGTTAGTTCGTCCCAATTGATCTGTCTAAATTGTGCTTGAAACAATTTTTCATGATCCGTTTCAACCAACTGTTCAGCATCATGAAATAATTCCTCAAATAATTTCTCACCAGGTCTTAACCCAGTGTAGTGGATATGAATATCTTTACCGGGTTCCTTTCCAGCCAAACGAATCATTTGCTCCGCTAAGTAGCTGATTTTAATCGGATCTCCCATGTCTAAAACAAATATCTCACCGCCCTGTCCATTAACCATCGCTTGTAAAATCAAGCGCGTGGCTTCAGGTATGGTCATAAAATAACGCTGCATATCGGGATGCGTAACAGTGAGTGGCCCGCCTTTTTCAATCTGCTCCTGAAAGATAGGAACAACACTCCCTGTTGACCCCAGGACATTACCAAATCTGACTGTAATAAATTGGGTTTGCACTCGACTGTCTAAATTTTGGCAATAAATTTCGGCGACTCGTTTGGTTGTCCCCATCACATTGGTTGGGTTGACTGCTTTATCCGTTGATATCAAAATGAATTTATCAACCTGAGCTCTAGCACTGGCGTCGGCGACAATTTGCGTGCCAACAATATTATTAAAAACACCCACCCTAATTTGTGATTCAAGCATCGGCACATGTTTATATGCGGCTGCATGAAATACAATCTGGGGTTTATACGTCGTAAATAAATGGTTGATACCAGCTAGATCGGTAATTGACATCAGGGAGAGCGCAATATTAATTTCAGGATATTTGTTCTTAAACTCTTGTTCAATATTATACAAATTATATTCGTTGTTATCTAAAATTAATAATTTATTTGGTTGAAACAGCGCAATTTGCCTACACAGCTCTGAGCCAATTGACCCTCCACCGCCAGTGACCAGAACTCGTTTATTTTGAATATTGACTTCTATTTTATCCCAATGAATCGTCACCTGATCCCGGCCTAACAAATCTTCAATATTAACCGTTCGAAGAGAATTTATTTCAACACGCCCAGATGCGATCGTTTGAATACTTGGTAGTGTGCGAAAAGGAACCTGGGATTGCTCACAGTAATTGACCACCCGACGCATCGCACTCGACCCGGCTGAAGGGATTGCAATAAAAATTAAATCAATTCGAAAGTCACCAATCAATTTAGGTAACTCAGGTATCGTTCCTAGCACGGGCACCCCGTGAATATCCAGACCGCGTTTACTCAAATTATCATCTAAAATACCGACCGGTAAATAAGCTGCTGTGCGCTTTAATTCACGAATCAAATTTTCACCGGCTTGGCCACCACCAATAATCAACACATGCCTGACATCACTCGTTTTTAATGAATGATAGCGTTTATCCCAGAGCTGCCTTACACATAATCGACCGCCACATAATAAAGTTACGAGTGTGATAGCGTATAAAGGAATAATCGAACGAGGGATGTGAGCCAGCATCGATAAATAAAGAACAGGGATAATTAAAATAGACGCACTAACAACAGACCTTATAATTCGCTCTACATCATCAATTGATGAAAATCGCCACAAACCTCGATAGACTTTAAAATGATAATAGCTGGCAACTTGGACGAGAATGACGAGCAGGATGGTATATAAAGACTCTGGTTTCAATAGGCCAATCGGTAAAAACTGCATATTGTATCGTAGCCAATAAGCAACATACCAAGCAACTGGAATAGCCAAGAAGTCAAAGACCAAAGTAGGAAATTTCAAGTATCCCTTTTTTAAAAACGACATATTTCTTCCTAATAACAAGATTTACTTCATACTCGACTTTAGGGTCTATTGAGCTCTCAATGAATCCGTTCAGATAGGATTTTGACTATCTATAAACTGATGATCTAAATTAAACTTTTTAACTAAATGCTCACCCAATGCTTGAATACCATGGCGTTCCGTTGCATGATGCCCGCATGCAAAATATTCAATATTTAGTTCTTGAGCTTGATAAAACGTGCGTTCTGAAATTTCACCGCTCAAGTAAGCATCAGCACCCAATGCGTGCGCTGCTTCTATATAATCTTGAGCCGCACCACTACACCAAGCAATTCGTTTGATTGTCTGATGATGCCCTGGTACGTAAATTGGTCTTTGATTAAAAATTTTATGCAAATTTTGAAAAAAAACATGCGGTGAAACCGTGTTATTTAATTCTCCCGTCCACAAAAGAGCGGGAACATGTCCTATCGGGTGATTTGTTACTTGATGCACATCCAGCAAGGTTGCTAAACAAGCGTTATTTCCAACCTCTACATGACAATCGAGTGGTAAATGATAAGCAAACAGATTTAAATCATTTCCTAATATCAACCCAATCCGTTGACGTTTCATACCGCTAATAACTGGTTCTTCCCCTCGCCAAAAAAAACCATGGTGAACCAACAAAGCATCTGCCCCCATCGCGTTTGCATGGGCGATGACAGCAGCAGAGGCAGTAACAGCCGTACAAATTTTTGATATTTGATTCCGGCCCTCAATCTGTAAACCATTTGGCGCATAATCTTGAAAACTTTCACAATCTAAAAAATTTTGCAGATAAAGCGTTAAATCACTCCGGGTAATCACGGTCAATACTCACTGGGTGGATCGTCTCTTGATATCAGCGCCCAAGATCGATAATTTTTCTTCAATTCGCTCATAGCCACGATCAACATGATAAATGCGCTCGACGACCGTTTCACCTTCTGCCGCAAGTCCTGCCAGAATGAGGCTGGCTGATGCCCGAAGATCAGTCGCCATCACGGGTGCACCCATGAGTTTATCGATACCAGTAATAACCGCTGTATTGCCATTCAATCGAATTTTGGCACCCATCCGCTGTAATTCTTGAACATGCATAAATCTATTTTCAAAAATATTTTCAACCACGGAAGATGTACCCTCTGCAACTGTATTCATTGCCATAAATTGTGCTTGCATATCCGTCGCTAAACCCGGGTACGGGGCAGTAGAAATATCAACAGCAATTGGGCGTGCGCCATGCATGTCTAGCGTGATCCAATCTTCTCCGATGGTCAAACTGGCCCCCGCTTCTTCGAATTTACAAAGCATCGATAATAAATTATCAGGTTTTACTCGACGCACCGTCACTTGCCCACGCGTTAAGGCTGCTGCGGTCAAATAGGTACCAGCTTCAATGCGATCCGGCATGACTGAATATGAGCCGCCAGAAAGTGACTCGACCCCTTCCACCTCAATGGTGTGTGTACCTGCGCCGCTGATCTTAGCTCCCATTTGAGTTAAAAATAAGGCCAAATCAACTACTTCAGGTTCGCGTGCTGCATTTTTAATAATCGTCTTCCCTTCAGCCAAAACTGCCGCCATTAACAAATTTTCAGTCCCTGTAACCGTTATTGTATCAAATACCAGTGCTTTACCTTGTAAACGCCCACGTTTACATCGGGCTTTAATATAGCCATTTTTAACAGTGATATCAGCACCCATACTTTTTAACGCTTTCAAATGTAAATCAACCGGACGTGTCCCAATTGCGCAGCCACCTGGCAAAGAAACATCCGCTTGTCCATAACGCGCCAGCATAGGACCTAAAACTAAGATCGATGCACGCATCGTTTTCACAAGCTCATAGGGAGCAACTAAATCATTCACATGATTGGCATCAATTTGAACATTCATTTTTTCATCAACAACCAATTTTGCCCCCAACTGCCCTAGGAGTTCCATCATGGTTGTTACATCTTTTAAATGAGGAACGTTCGCAATGGTCACATTATCTGTTGCCAGGAGTGAGGCAGCCATAATCGGCAAAGCTGAATTTTTTGCACCGGAGATCATCACATCCCCTTGCAATGGTTTCCCGCCATTGATAATTAATTTATCCATGTTGCTTCTCCCATTCAGTCTTCGTCCATGTTTTCATTTGTATAGCGTGTAAATCACCGGATACAATGTGTTTGTTTAATATGCCATATACCCATTGTTGCCTAGCTACTTTTGATTTATCTAAAAATACATCGGATACAATGGTTAATTGATAATGATACCCATCACCTTCCACATGAACATAATCCACATCTGGATGACTGCTCAATTCGTTTGTTAGTTTTTCATTGCTGATACTCATTAACACACAATCCTCATTAACTGATAGTGCAGGTCTTTCCAGTCTCTACATACAATAGGTGACACAGTCACTAAAACAAAATTCCTTGAACGCCACAAAAGTTAGCCAATGCTTCTATTTCTTTGGACATCTGATTGATCAAGAATGACTTATTGTATTGTCTACACAGCTTTTTTGCTTCAATCAACAACGCAAGACCTGCGGTATCACATTGATTAACCTGGCTTAAATCAATTTGCACACTTGTCATTCGTTCATCTTGTAAATACAACCGCAATCGATTGATATCTGCTTGAACTGTATGAAAAGTCAATCCATTGGAAGGTTTAAAGCAACCGTGATAGTTCATTTTACGTCAAGCCGCTGTTTTAGCTTGTTGCATTTGCTGAATTAAATCATGCATCGATGCGTTTTGTAGCATTTCACCGAATTGCGATCTAAAACTTTGTAATAAACTCACTCCCTCAACATTCAAATCATAGATTTTCCACTCGCCGTTTTTGGACACAAGATTATAACTCAAAGGAATCGTCTGACCATTAGGGCGCGTAATGATACTATTTACTCGAAGAAAATGCGAATCCAGAGAAGCTCGTATCGGTAAAAATTTTACCGTTTCTCCCGAGTATTTGGCTAAAGGGGTTGCATACGTGCGAATCACGAGTTTGGTAAATGCGTCTGAAAACTGTTTTTTCTCAACGTTGGTTGCCCGTTGCCATGCTTGACGACCCAAAACCGAACGCGACATCCCATACAAATCAATATGTGGTACTAAATAGCGATTAATTGCTTCATAAGTAATCTGATGATTTTTTTTTAAACTAGCTTGATTTTGTTTTAAGGTTTCGATGATTTTAGATGCCGAATTTTCGAGCATCGGCATTGGTGACTCTTGGGCATGACTTAGCTGGATAAAGAAGAGCCCTGCCGCGATCAAAATAATTTTCACTTTATTCATGGTGCACCTATTTTTTAATGTTAAATAAAAGTTGACCAATTAAATTTTCTAGGATAATGGCCTCTTGTGTTTTCGCGATCACATCACCCGAGCGCAGATAAGGGTGCTTGCTTCCTTCAATATCATAACCAGGTACAATACTTATATAATTAGAACCCAGTAAACCCTCGGTTAAGATGCGGGCCGAGACATCTTCATAAGGAATGAGATTATTCGAATTTAGCATCAACGTCACTTTGGCATTCAATTGATCCGGTTGCAATTCAATTTGAGCAACTTCCCCTACTTTCACGCCCGCCACTGTGACCGGCGCACGAATTTTTAAACCACCAATATCCGTAAAATCAGCGGTTACCGAATAGCTTGATCCTTGATGCCAATTAGTTATCCCACTGACTTTCATGATCATAAATGTCAAAGCGAATAATCCAAATACCATAAAACAACCGACGCTAATATGAATGTATCGATCACGTTGTTTAATCATTTACCAACCCCCAATCATCATCGCTGTTAATAGAAAATCAAACCCCAATACCGCTAACGAAGAGTAAACGACCGTTCGTGTTGTTGCTTGACTAATGCCTTCAGCAGTTGGAACACACATAAAACCTTGAAAAACAGCAATCCATATCACCAAAAAAGCAAAAACCATGCTTTTAATGATACCACTCAATATATCAATACGAAAATTAACGGCTGTTTGCATATTTGACCAAAAACTGCCAGGATCAACGCCCAGCCATTGCACACCGATCAAGTACCCACCATAAACAGCAACAGCCGAAAAAATAAGACTTAAAATAGGTAAAGCAATCAACCCAGCCAAAAAGCGGGGATAAATAATTCGACCCAGCGGATCAATACCCATCATATCCATGCTGGCCAATTGTTCAGTTGCTTTCATTAAACCAATTTCTGCGGTTAATGCAGAGCCAGCACGCCCAGCAAATAACAAAGCGGTCATAACCGGCCCAAGCTCACGGGCAATGGTTAGCGCAAGTAACTGCCCTAACGCACTGGTGGCACCAAACTTTCTTAAGGTGTTATAACCCTGCAAACCAACCACCATTCCAATAAATAAGGCTGATACCACTATTATTAAGCAAGATAACACACCGACAAAATACAATTGATTTAACAACGCCACCCGCAAACGAGATACACTTGGCCTTCTAAACAGAACACGGCATAAAAACAAACCTGACTGTCCCATTATCTGTAATTTCTCAAGCGTGGAGTATCCTAATCGCTCAATCACTTCAAGCATCTAAAATCTCCTCGGTATAGGGTCTTGCCGGATAATGAAATGGTACCGCGCCATCTGCTTCACCATGCATAAACTGATGGACCTCTGGTTGTGTTGATTGCTTCAACAAAGATGGCGTACCTTCACCAATCACGCGGCCATTTGCAATTAAATAAATGTAATCAGCAATCGAACAGGTTTCTTCTACATCATGCGACACAATCATCGTCGTGGTTTGCAATAACTCATTCAAACGTTTAATCAAACGAACCAAGACACCCATCGATATCGGGTCTTGTCCGGTAAAAGGCTCATCATACATCATCAGCGCAGGATCAAGGGCAATCCCCCGAGCCAATGCCACACGCCTGGCCATGCCGCCTGATAATTCTGCCGGCATCAAATGAGCCGCGCCTCGCAAGCCAACTGCCTCTAGCTTCATAAGAACCACATCCCGTAACAACGCTGCATTTAGGTTGGTATGTTCACGTAATGGGAAAGCTACATTGTCAAATACTGATAGATGGGTAAACAAAGCGCTGTTTTGAAATAACAACCCCATTTTACGCCGCAAAGCGTATAACGCTTTGTGAGATATCTGATGGATATTCTGTCCATCAACAAAAACGGTTCCTGAATCAGGCGTACACAATCCACCGATTAGGCGCAATAATGTTGTTTTGCCGCTGCCACTTGGCCCCATAATGGCTGTAATTCTTCCACGACGCACGTCGACATCAATGCCATCAAACACCTGCTTATCTCGATGACCGAATTTCAAACTCGTGATTGTCACCAAATTATCATGCATATCATTTATCCGGATGTTCGCCACACTTTTGATTATATACCTGGGTATACTCGTATTTCCAACTTTGTTGGTAAAAATTTTTGTAACGTCCAACTTGTGGATAAGAATGTTTTCATGTTGCTGGATGTGTGTCCAAACTAGCGAGTTAAAAAAGGAAAAAGTCAAACATGCTTTCTTGGCTGGATAATGCTAATATCAATAATTCTATAACCTGGTTTTCATATTATTATGAATTTTTGTACTCTCGGACTTGCAGTGATTGAAACCGAAGCCCAAGCAATTTTTGAGCTGACGCAACGAATTGATCAACGATTTGAAAAAGCATGCGAACTATTATTGACTTGTAAAGGCCGGGTTGTTGTGACTGGTATGGGGAAGTCAGGCCATATTGGCCATAAAATTGCTGCAACTTTTTCGAGCACCGGAACCCCTGCTTTTTTTATGCATCCTGGTGAAGCAAGTCACGGCGATTTAGGCATGATCACACGCCAAGATATCGTCGTCGCAATTTCTAACTCAGGACAAACCCAAGAGCTCATTGTATTATTGCCTTTGTTGAAACGACTCGAAATACCCCTAATCACCTTGACAGGAAATCCCGAGTCAACTTTGGCGACAACAGCAACTGTTAACTTAGATATCAGTGTTACCCACGAAGCCTGTCCATTAGGTCTTGCACCAACAACCAGTACCACGGTCTCGTTGGTCATGGGTGATGCTCTCGCCATCGCCTTACTCCAAGCGCGTGGATTTAGCGCTGACGATTTTGCGCTGTCACATCCGGGTGGTGTGTTGGGAAAAAGGCTGTTATTGCGGGTCGACGACATCGCTCACCAAAACGCTGCATTGCCCATAGTGAATGAAAATGTTACTATTCGAGAAGCGTTGATAGAGGTAACTGATAAAAAATTAGGCATGACTTGTGTTGTTGACAAAAATGGCTATTTGGTCGGAGTTTACACTGACGGCGATGTTCGCCGAACACTAAATAAAGAATACAACATCAATACGACGAGTTTATATGAAGTGATGAGCCGCAATTGCAAAACCATTCGCCCAGGGGTGTTAGCTGCCGAAGCGTTGGCTGTCATGCAAAAACATAGCATCACTTCTTTAATTATAATCGATGAGGAAAATCGACCAATTGGTGTGATTCATTTACATGATTTATTGCGCGCAGGAGTATATTAGTGAAAAATCTAGTCGAACAAGCAAAAAAGATTCGTTGTGTTATTTGTGATGTGGACGGTGTTTTAACCGATGGGAAGGTTTTTTTTGATCATCAAGGTAATGAGTTGAAGGGATTTGATATTCAAGATGGTTTTGGTCTTAAGCTGTTAATGTCCATTGGGATTGAGATCGCGATTATCACTGGCTCAGTGAATCCGGCGATTGATTATCGAATGAAACAATTAGATATTCAGCATTATTTCAAAGGAAAAATTAATAAATTACAGGCGTATCAAGATCTTAAATTGCGTTTAAATATACCCGATGAGGCATTTGCTTATATTGGTGATGATTTACCGGATCTTGTCGTCATGAGACAGGTGGGGTTAAGCGTAGCGGTTGCAAATGCCGTTGATCTGGTAAAAGAAAATGCGCATTGGAATACTGAATTATCAGGCGGGAATGGTGCTGTTCGTGAAGTTTGTAATTTTATTTTAAACTCACAGGGGAAATTAGATGAAGCCCTTGAGCGGTTTTTAGCAAAATGAATATTGCCAAGTGGTCAATAACACTATTGATGTCGTTGATGACCTTTAGTTGGTATTTTTATAATTTAAACTCATCTGTCCACATCCAAATGGACAGTCGTGTATTAGACTCGACCATTGATACGATTGTCACTGATTTGTCAGTCCGGCAATTTAATACTGAGGGGCAGCTGATTCATGTCTTAACTACCCCTTTACTACAACATATTCCAGCAAGCAACAAACATTTGCTGAAAGAACCTCTCATCACAGTTCAAGAGCCCAATCAAGGATCATGGGAAATTCATGCCAGAGAAGCAACAGCGCTGAATGGAGGGAAACAAATTAGCTTTAACAAACAAGTTATTGTTCATCAACATAAATTTAATCAAACAGAACCGACAACCTTGATGAGCGAAGAAATCATTTATTTTCCTCAAGAAAAACTCGCTGTATCTACTAAAGAGGTGACGTTTAGACAAGTAAATAACCACATTAAATCAACCGGGATGAAAGCATATTTAGCTGAAAATAGAGTAGAGTTACTTCAACATGCTCAAGCACACTATGAACCCCAAAATGGATAAGCTAGCCAAGACAACCGCCTGGTTCTTGTTATGCGTAATGCATACAGCCTATTCTTTACCCAATGATAACCAAGCGGTTGTAGAAGTCCGGGCCGATTCCGCTGACATCAATCAAGAAACACATAAGGGCATTTTTATCAATCAAGTTGAGTTAGATCAAGGAACAACCCATCTTCGTGCAAATAAAGCAACCACCGAGGGCAATGCTAAAAATCAACTCATCAAAGCCACTATTTTTGGAGATAAAATACAGCAAGCGCATTACTGGGAGCTGGTTGCTGAAGATAAACCTGTAGTCCACGCTTATGCTGATATCATCGATTATTTTCCAGAAAAACATTTGATTAAACTAACGGGACATGCTCGAGTTGAACAAGGCCGAAACTCATTTTCAGCCCCCATCATCGTGTATGACACATTACATCACCACGTCATCACCGAGGCCAAACCAGGTGAAAAAACGGTCATTATTTATCACCCTGAAGAGAAGATCAAGGCATGAGTCAACTTGTTGTTCACCAATTAAAAAAAACATTCAAATCGCGGACAGTGGTTAATGATGTTTGCTTGCAAATTAAGCGAGGAGAATGTGTCGGACTATTGGGTCCTAATGGGGCTGGCAAAACCACCTGTTTCTATATGATTGTCGGGTTACAATCATGTGATAAAGGCCAAATTATTTTAAATGATAAAGACATCACCAAAACAGCCATGCACCAACGTGCACGACTCGGGATTGGTTACTTACCTCAAGAAGCATCTATTTTCAGAAAAATGACTGTCGCAGATAATATTTTTTCAATTTTACAATTACGCAAAAAATTAACAAAATCACAACGTCTGGACCTCTTAAATAAGCTACTTCATGAATTTAATATTACCCATTTACGTCATCATTTAGGTATGAGTCTATCAGGCGGGGAACGGCGCCGGGTTGAAATTGCACGTGCCCTGGCAATTGAGCCTACCTTTATTTTATTAGATGAACCTTTTGCTGGAGTCGATCCTATATCTGTTTTAGATATTAAAAAAATTATCATGCACTTGTGTGATCGGCAAATAGGTGTCCTCATCACTGATCACAACGTTAGGGAAACATTAGACATTTGCCAGCGTGCGTATATTGTCAATCAAGGTAGCATTTTATGTGAAGGAACAGCTGAAACAATCCTTGCGAACCAACAAGTTCGTGCCGTTTATCTTGGTGATGAGTTTGAGTTATGATCCAATGAATACCATCCAAGCTGTCCAACAATGGCCTCTTACTTTTATAAAAAAACGGAGGCTATTAAGTCCCTTGTTTTCAGGTTTGATGATGCCATTGGGATTTGCCCCCTTTCATTATCCTGGTCTTGCAATTTTAGGTATTGCGCTTTTATTTGCAGAATTGCTTATGAGTAAAACGGTGAAACAGTCTTTCATCACCGGTTTTATCTTTGGTGTGGGATTCATGGGAGTAGGCACCTCGTGGATTTATGTCAGTATTCATGCGTATGGTCATTTACCAGTCATCTTATCTGCACTGATAACTTGCGTTTTTATAGCCTACAATGCCTGGTTTTTTTCTATCATGGCAGCTTTATTTGGTTATCTAAACACCGGTTACATCAGACCGCTTTCGAAACTTACTCTGACATCAAACGAACTAATCCCCGGACATCGCAATCTGAATTCTCAACAGGCTGTATTGTCCGCTTTCTTGTTTAGTTCATTATGGTGTTTGATAGAATATTTTCGCGCAAATTTTTTAGGTGGGTTTCCTTGGTTATTGCTTGGTTTTGGGCAAATAGACACATCTTTGGCGAATTTTCTGCCAATTATAGGGGTGTATGGCGTGGGATTCATGACTTGTTTTGCCGCAACATGTTTGGTGATGGCGACTCGTTTTTCCACAGCCAAAACCAGCCTTCGGTTTGTTTGGCTAGCAATTTTTGTGGCTGTTTTAATTTTGCCAAATAGTTTAAATGCAATCGATTGGTCTCATCAACAGCAAAAACCTCTCTCCGTGAGCGTTATTCAAGCCAATCTATCAATGCGAGATAAATGGGATGAAACAATTTTTTGGAAAATATTAAAATATTATCAAAAAAATATTAACCAGCTGCTTGGGAAAAAACAACTGATCGTCATGCCCGAGTCAGCAATTCCCATACCAGACAATTATGTCAGCGACTTCATTAACAGTATGGATTATCGTGCTAAAAAACAAGGAACATCGATTCTATTCGGTATTCCACAAGCCGCATCTCAAGATGAAACAGAGTTTTATAATAGTTTAATTTCAATCGGTGTTGGCAAGGGGGTTTATTCAAAACGTCATTTGGTACCATTCGGGGAGTATATACCCCAACCTTTTGTAAAACTCATAAACTGGATTAGTTTGCCGCTCGCAAATATGAAGCCAGGAAGAACAGTCCAACCACTGATCACCTCCCAGCATCTTCCGATTGCGACCTTGATCTGCTTTGAACTTGCTTTCCCTGAATTATTAAGACAACAACTACCAAAAGCGCAGTGGATTGTATCAATCAGTGATGATGGGTGGTTTGGGCATTCATTTGCCATGCATCAACAATTACAAATGGCGCAGACTTTGTCTAAATTATCTGCGCGTTATCAGATTGTAGCCAACAATGACGGCTTATCATCAATTATTGATCCACAAGGCCATATCTTGTATTCGCTGCCAGGACATAGTTCTGGTATTTTAAACGGTATCATCTATCCAGCCGATGGGCGCTCTCCTTGGGTTTTATTTGGAGATAAGCCCATTATCTTTTTCAGCATGTTTGTGCTTTTGGTCACGTTTATTTGCGGCTTTTTGAAAAGTAGCGTTTGAATTTTTCAACCAATAACGGAATTGAGCACCAACCAATCAAACCTTCAACCACCAACACAAGTCCTACCACCATAAAAAAAAACTTGCTAGCCCCAAACAACGCTGCAAAAAATAGAATAGCCCCTATCACGGCCCTATTAATTCGATCTGTTTTATCAATATTACATTGTTTCCCTAGCATCATGCACTCCCATGTCTAAATAAATATCCTGAAAAAATCTTGTTCATTCAATGGAGATTGGCCACGAAGTAGATATCAACTCGGTTTTCATGATTATTGTAGCTTATAACCATCATTATTGGGAAGCTTAGCCAAAGTTTGATCTTCCAGTAAGGTTTCGGTATCTTCAACTAGAACCCTGAAACCGGACACCTCACTAGCTTCAGTTATTGGGTTTATTTCACTGGACAATCTGTTTTTATTTAAGTTGAGATCAGTGGCATCATATATTTCATACACTGACGCTAAATCAGTATCCCGTCCAACCCGGCCTGTTTTCTGATCTGTTACTCTTTTCAGACCCGGCTTGGCAATGATGGCATATTGGACATCACGAAAATTTACACCACGTCCAGCAACTGCTGTCCCTAAGGTAATCATCCTCCGTGACTTGGCCTGCTCTATGATGGTCGTTGAATCTGGGCGCGTCGTATCACCAGACTGACTAGCTTCATCACGTGCATCATCGAAAATTTGGATGTTTAAATCAGAAATTCCATTTCTTCTCAGATAGTTAGCAAATTGATTACACTCATCAATGGTATTCCAAAAAACCAAACAGGATTTTTCTTGTGCTTGCATTTTTTTTAATGCTTCTAGAATACGCGAGAAGTGGGTTTTGTGCGGGCATATCATGGGCGGGAATAGAAACCTTCTTGAATAAATAGTAACTGCACCCGGCCCTTTTGGCCATATAATATTCTCTGTTTCAGGCCGTTTCGCACGGGGAAATTGAATAACAGACTCAAACTTTAATATATCTTTCATCCGCTTCCTTGCCACATCGTCTCCTAACGTACCAGAATACAAAGTACGCGAAACGTAATGGTTTTGCAGATAAGTGATTACATCACTTGAAGCTTGTACCTCACTGATGCCAGGAATATAAATATCATCATGCGCTGCCTGTTCCCAAGCAGAAACACAGGTATGCACCCCTTCACCCCATTTAGATTCCCTATCTACATTCCCCGTGGTTTTTTTATGGACTATATATACTGCTGAACGTTCGGGATGATCCGTGTCCCGATGGACAACATAATCTTTGTCTTTTTGTAAAACCGATGCAGCCTCTGCTGCTTTAATCCAAAATACAAAATCAGCATCGTTCCAATTACAATCTGAATAATTAGCTTTTAATAGCTTTAAATTAGTCTCTTGTAATTTACCCTCTCTTACCTGTTTATTTAAAAACGAGACCCACTGAACCAAGCTAGGATCCGCCTCTTGATTGGATGACGTAGACAATTGCATGGTAGTACCAGCTTGAATGTCCAAGACAATGTTATCGCCTTCATCGAGCAAAGCGTCCGTTGCTTTACAAGCCTCTGGAACTGGCTGAGCTGTGGGATTGTTCTCTAGCATGTTAAATAAATAATTGAATATGGCAGTGGCTATGTCAACATAGAGCACCTGAATAGCTTCAGAGACTTGTTGTCTTGCCGCAGTTTGAATAGCAACATGTATACCAAAACGCTCTGCTAATGGCGCTAATTCGCTTGCATTATCCTTTGCAAATGCCTTATTATGAGTCAGCACATCAACAGTTTTACCAGATAATGCTTTTAATAAAGCCGTCCAGCCTATGATCATGGTTTTGCCTTCACTGGTATCGATTTGCAAACACATGTCGTGTTTAATGCCTAAACGAATCGCAACCAACTGCTCTAAACGCAGCCATTTACCAGACATGCGACAATATACTTCTCGAATTAAAGAGACTCGTTGAGCAAATTGGAGCTGCTCAGTGGATGAATCGTTATTAATTTTAGCAAGCTCGCTTTTTATTACATCCGATGTGAGATTTTCTATCTGTCTGTATTCAACTGCATGGTCATTCACACGGTTGACGATAGCCTTTAGATCATCAATCGGTAGAGTCTCGGATGCAGATGTACCTGATTTTAATTTGTCAAATAACCGGTCAATATCCTCATCCTCGTATCGCCAATTATCTTGCTTTTTAGACCTATCCTGCTTTTTAGTGGCACTTTGTCGCTCAGCATAGCCAAATTGGTCAACATAGCCAACAATCATCTTTTGGGTTCGTTTAGGTAATTTTGATACCTCATCTACCATAACAAGCCATTGCTCCTGACTACATCCAATCTCATTTTCTGGCTGTTCTAACGAACCCACAAAACGTTCCCATCGCTCTATCATGGCTACAACATATGCGTCTTGAACATGATAAGCAAGATAACGTAAAAAAGCGGCGCGTTTCATCAGCGGCGTTTTTTTTATATATTTATTTAAATCGGTCTCAACTGCTGAATTAACAAAATACGAATAGGTGTATCCGCCGTTCGGATCTTGCCAATAATCAAATGGGTAATTCAGCAAGCTCTCCTGACCAGCATCAGTAACCGATCTAAGCTTATCTAACTTCAAATCATTGTCAAAATACATAGCCCTATGCACAAAACTATAGCCGGCCTTTAGCAGCAATTTACTTTTGACTAAATTCCTAGGAAGAACGTGCATATGCTCTCCCATCCATGGTAACAGTTTGGGATGTTGTTGTTTGACTATGGCCAAACACCCCATGATGCTTTCTGGTTGAGCAAACATATGATACCCTTCTTTATCTAAACCGTTCTTTGGTAGGGTTATTCCTTGAGCGGCTAAAAAATTCATAAAATAAAAAGTTCTACGTGCTGTTTTAATAAAATTATCGTTGTATCCAAATGCGCCTGATGGGCCAATAGACAACAAAAAGAACAAAATTATTTCATCACCAGAGGCATTGGATATTTTTTTTAGATATTCCATCGCTTCAGCTGAACCGAATGATGTTATATTCGTCTCGGTCGATAAATAGTACCCTGAAAACACATGAAACAGATTTTTAGTACGACCATCAATATCAAAATTTTTTTTCTGCATTGCCGTGATAGAATCAATAAGCCCCTTTATATGCTGTCCTTTGGACTCAGGATGATCAAGTATTCGATATAGGGCTCTATAGGTGATATAGCTAATCTTCAAGTTATTTTTTTCAAAATACTCGGTTGAGCTATCCAACCAATTAAAAAACGATTGATTCACATCAGACAACGCGATGTTCTTCGCACCAAGCTTTTCCTTTAAATCACGACTAGTTAATTCACGTTCATCAAATTCAGATTCGATTTTAAACCGACGTTTGGGGTTATTGGCGAGAATATCAAGCCGCATATTGGCAATTTGAGGTACATTTAACTGCCTGGCTCTTAATTCCGCACTGTAACATAATCTACCCGAGCTACCATACCCTTGTTGATCGAAGAAAAAACCTAAAGGCAAATATTCTAAATCTACTTCTTCAGGTAGGTCAAAACAATCAGGATCACATTGCTTAAGCATAGATAGGGCGAGTTCGCTAATACCAAGTGTCGAATTTCCTGAATGTTGGCCAACTTTATTACTGATCGCATGATTGAGTTTATATATCCATGCGGTTATGTCAAAATACCGCTCCTCACGAAGATTAGCCAAAAGTTCATTGATATTAAGCCGTCTTGTTCGATCAATCACCAAATCCATTTCCACCGATGTGGCTTCTCTGTAACCCAATTCCTCGTCACACCTCAAATCGCGAGTTACCTCATTTTGAGTAGCAATGACTTCGACTTGATCTTGAATCGTGTTGTAATTGGCTTCCATTTCTATAATGAGATTAGGGGTATTAGGGCCTGTATTTAACGAGAGGTTGATTTCTTTAAATTCACTCTGATCAATTGTATCTGGTAATTGAAGAATAGTTCCAATATACTCGGTTGATAACATATCTTGTGGCGAGTAACTTTCATTAAGTGATCTATCAACATTCACCACCTTTCCAGATTCATTTTCTTTCAATTTGCTCAAAATGTCGCTATCAAACCCGCTGGAATTGAAAAAGATCCGTTTCTCATCAAACGAACTCTTCAAAAACCATTTTAGTAATCTTTGGCCTAGAGTAAACGATGGAACAGTTGGTTTTTCTTGAGCAAGGGTGCTCTGGGTGGTGTAAAGTAGTGCAATATTGCGTACATCGGTTTGGGCCGCGAGTTTTTTTTGGGATTTAATAGCATTTTTTTCATGTGCTAAAAGATACTCACCCAGCGAATCATCCTTAAAAAAATGATAGGCCATTAGCTGCTTGTATGTCACATCTTCTAGATTTGCACTGCTTGCAGCGATTTGTAACAGCTGAAATAACCTATCTGAATCATTCGCAACAATTACATTATCCCTTGTTTTTGTTGATAGGGGCTTGTTTAAAGCTGACTTAATTTGATAGTCTAAGATAAATCTTGCTAGGCGATAGGTGGGGTATCTGAAAGGATAAGTACCAATACGCAATACCTCGTATATAGCCTTCATCCAATACTCCCAAAATATAATCTTGTTGTGTGCCTATTCTGATGCATCTTGATCTCTGATCTCGAACGCCTTAAATCAATCATAACGAATACCGACTTTACCATTTTTGATAACCCGGTTAAAAATGTCGTCTTTGAGAACGAAATAAAATAATCCAGACATATTGATAATTAAAAATCCGAACGGGTCGAAGTAAATTTCAACAAATAATCGTTAATCTAGTGCCATCAGCTTATAGGCCACTTTTATAACAATGGCTAAAGTCGAGTAATAGATTCTTATTTTAATTGTATCATTAAAAGCCCTCCTTGTGTTTTTTTTTTATATATTTATTCACGCGTAAAACAGATAAAGTAACTTATATAGCCAATGGTTTGCCGCAAATCTACTCTTTCCATATCGGTTAGGTGATACTGGTTTATACATCCTGCAGGTTGATCCCCTTTTAATGCGACTGCCCTGACACTAATAACTTTGTACACGACAAAAAATAAAAGGCTAGAAATTTGTCGTCCCCGCGAAGGTGGGGATCTATGCTGGTAGCTGCATTATGCCACACAAAAAATAGATTCCCGCCCTCGCGGGAAAGAGAGTATCATTTTTGTCGTGTATAAAGCACTAATAAATAGATCAATTGTCAAGCATCCCTAACTGTTCTATACTGATAATATTTTGATAATATCCGGTTCACTTGTATGAGTCACGCTGACGACATTCACAAATTTGAAAAATTTTTAAGACATTTATTATATTTAAAACGCAAGCAACATCATACGATAGGGCCGATTGATCCAGACCTTGATAAAAAAATTAAACTCGTAAGGCATTTACTAAAAAAATTGAAAAAAGCTGAAACTGACGAAAAAAACGTGATGAGCGCTGAATTACGCATCAAAGCATTAGAAGTTGAATATGAGCATCATAGACAGCTGGAATTAGCAGAAAAACAGAAGAAAAAGCAAAAAGAAGAAATGAAATTAGAAGCAATTTGTGACCATTTACCAAAGCCCTATGTGATTGTCTTAAAACCCAGAGTAAAAATCGACCTGATTGAAGAAGAATATAAATTGTTTATTCATGAATTACTACTCAAAAAAAATCATCAAGGTTTGCCGTTATATCACGAGACTGATTTTGTCTTCATCCCGGTCTCAGCTTATCATCCGCATCCAACCTTTCGCCTCCCAAACCCTGAAGTTACCATTATCTTTACAGAAAGATTGTTTTCTAAAAATATGGTGTCCGTCTCCAGCGATCTGATAGACATCAAACAATTTTTAGAAACCATCCGATCTAAATGTAAACAGGATAGAGACAATCAAGTCATTGACCTTGAAATGGATGTTTTCCGATCAAGATGATCCCTTAGGGAATTACAGTCCAATGCACCCATGCCGGTTCCAATTCTTTTTTACCGGTTTCATTACACTCGGCAGTATAATACCCGGCAGGTTGATGGGTTTCACTGATGGTCACAGGAAAAGATATATTATTATTACTGCTATCGGTTTGAACCTGGCTATTTGGATATCCATGCACATACCACCCTTTCACGTGGACAAAAAATCCTTTGGCGGGTTGATATGCCCCACATTCATATCTTAATGCAACCTCTGCCAAACCTTTTGGACCAACACCATTCAGAGAAAACGTGTATGTTTTACCAGGTGCTAACGAAAAAGGAAAGGTTGAGTCCCTGGTTAATTGGCCGCTTGGCATGATGTGACTAACCAGCCGGCATTTTTCTATGCCAGCATTGAAGATTGAGATGTTAAGTTGGTCACAGTTGGCCAACACATGCGGACTTACCAAAAGCAACGCAGTGAGTAAAATCAGACCGTTCTGTCTCATATATTGCTCCCCGTGTGCATGGATTTTATCCCGTTCGTGCCATCATTTACACTCTAACTATAGATGATACCGAAGATTTATCCATTATCCTAAAAAATGTCCTATCTAGAGCTCGACTTTATGAAATGTCTAATCTTAGGCAAAAATGATAATTTTAACTTCGTTTAGCTCTAAAACAGAACGAATTACCGACGAAAGTCGGTATCCATGGTGAACAATTTATAGATGTCGTGGCCAAGCCACAGGAATTCATAAATATTCACGTTGAGGTTCATTTATTTGCTATTTATGTTTTTTATATGAACTATTAGTCTATAATATTACACAGAGACTGATTAAACACTGAATAAAAGGAGTGTGTCATTGTGCCTATATTTCCTGGTTTTATTGAAGAGGAAGAAACCCGACTATCTCAATTTGAAGAAGCCAGGTCGTTTTTTTCAGAAAATCCTGATAAAAAAAAACTCTCTAGAACTGATCCACCTCATTTGCATAACTCCTACATCAAACTAGATGATGGTGAAATATTGGCTTTATCCTCAAAAAATTTGGCAGGCGAAATACTTGGCAGAGGATTTAATAGTCGTGTAAAACTGGCTATGGATCAAGCGGGTGGTTTTTACGCCATAAAAATTGAAATAACGAATGATCTCTTCCAAATGAGAGAAACCGAGATTTTAGCTGATATAGGATTATTGAGACACCCCAAAACGAGCATCCTTCGCAATGACTCAACTAATAAATTTTATACAGCTGTAACCTACTTGGGAAAAGAGTTACAAAGTATATTGTGGTCAGTTGAGGATGAGTTTCTGCCCAGTCTTGTAAGACAAATCGCTTGGGCTTTACATCAGTTGCACACGGGTACACTTTCAAAGACAGGTGTTGCCTATGCGCATTTAGATATGAAACCGGCTAATATGGTGCTTGATAATTTTAACCGCATTTATTTAATTGATTTGGGTTCGGCCCTTGCTTTATATGAGCAACCATACACGCCAATCTTTACAACATCACTCTATGCACCAGCGACATTCGACGAACAGCAACTAAAAAAAGTACCATATGAAGCACTCATTGGACCGAGACTCATGCAACTAGGGCCTTTGGGTATCGACATGTTCGCCTTGAAAAGAACACTCTTTATGCCAGTCCCGAAGAGAAGCGAAGATCCAAATAAACATGGTCTATGTCTATACTCAAGAGATGAATTTGCAGCGCTTGATGACGAATTAAAAGAAATGATAGATACAACAAATATAGATTTAGCAATAAGCAGAAAAGATGTGGATACGCCGCTTAGTTTAACCATTGCTTTTTTAGCCAAAGAATGTGATCTGGATATAGAAGCACTAAAGATATTAGATATAGAATCCCAAGAAAAAGTTTGCTCTATCGCATCGCAATATGTCGTTCCTCTTAACGACGACGACGATGAAAATCAGGATGCTACTGCCATGATACGGAATGAAATCAATCAGTTTCTCTCTGAGCATTCAATGGGTTCTGGTCTAAGATAGAGATGGATAGGTCAAAACCACTTTACCAATTGCCTGCCCCTGTTCAAAATAAGTATGGGCCTGAGCAACATCTTGAATTGAGAATTGTTTTGCATCTACCAATGGATGGATTATCCCTTCATCGACTAACTTAGTCACATTCTTTAAAATGAAACCATAATGCTTTCGATTTTTCCCGGTAATCAGCGGAAGTGGTTGAAAAATGGTGTGAATGCTCAGGCCTTTTAAGAAAGCCGGCGTTAGATCATATGTTGCAGCCGCTTGCACGGTCACAATCTTACCCAAAGCAGCAGCGGCAGCAAAGCATTTGTTTAAATTATCTCCGCCAACAGTATCGAAAATCACATCAAACCCCAGCTTGCTTGTACACCTTTCCACATACGCAGTCACCGGTTCTTCTTGGTAGTTAATCGCCTCATCAGCACCTAATTGTTGAGCGAGGACCATTTTTTTTTCTGAAGAACAGGTAGCATATACCTTAGCACCTAACCATTTCGCAAGTTGGATAGCCACATGACCAACCCCTCCAGTCGCCCCATGAATCAAAACAGTTTGATTTGATTTGACATCAGCCTGGGTGATTAAACCTTCCCATGCCGTCAAAGCAACCAATGGCAAAGCGGCTGCTTCTGCAAAAGAAAGTCGCTTGGGTTTATGCGCGATTAGGTCGGCGTCTGCTAAGACATACTCAGATAATCCGCCACCCATACCCAAGAATCCGCCGACACAACCATAAACTGCATCACCAACCACAAATCCTTCAACCCCCTCTCCCACCGCTTCAATCACACCGGCAACATCACCCTGTAAAACAGCAGGAAATGATTGAATAAGATCAGGGTAACGGCCTTTTCTTAATTTATAATCCAATGGATTCACACTGGTTGCCAGCACCTTGATTAAGACATGACCTGGTATCAAATTCGGTATGGGTAACGTCATTTCGATAAAATTATCAGCCGAACCAAATTCCGTGATCACCATTGATTTCATGAGAACTCCTTTATTTATCAAGATTTAAAATTATTCACTATAATACATTTCAAACTCATAAGGATGAACCAAGTTTCTGAGTTTGTTAATATCATCTCGACGCAACTCAATACAACTGGATAAAAAATCTTGATCAAACACATTACCGGCCAATAAAAACTCATGATCTTGCTCGAGATGATGAATGGCTTCTTCTAATGAGCTTGCAATCGTAGGGATATCAATCAACTCTTCTCGTGGTAATTCATACAAATCTTTGTCGATTGGCTGTCCTGGGTGAATTTTCTTTTGAATTCCATCTAAACCCGCCATCATCATCGCAGCAAAAGCAAGGTAAGGATTGGCAAGTGCATCTGGAAAACGGACTTCGATGCGGCGTGCTTTGTTGTTTGAGGTAGCAGGGATGCGAATAGCAGCAGAACGATTGCGTGCGGAATAAGCAAGCAATACTGGGGCCTCATAGCCAGGAACCAGGCGTTTGTAGCTATTCGTCCCTGGATTAGTGAATACATTCAATGCCCGTGCATGTTTGATAATCCCACCGATATAAAATAAAGCGGTCTCAGATAAACCCGCATATTGATCACCGGCAAATAAATTGACACCGTCTTTCATCAGCGACTGATGACAATGCATGCCACTGCCATTGTCTCCGACCAAAGGTTTTGGCATAAACGTCGCGGTTTTACCGTAATTATGAGCGATGTTATGGACGACATATTTTAATATCTGCATTTCGTCTGCTTTGTTGGTCAAGGTATTAAAACGGGTTGCGACTTCGCATTGATTCGCCGTCGCTACTTCATGATGATGCGCTTCCACGCGAATACCCATGGCTTCGAGGGTCATACAAATGGCTGATCGAATATCTTGAGAAGAATCAATGGGCGGGACCGGGAAATAGCCACCTTTGATGGCAGGTCGATGGCCGGTATTACCCCCTTCAATTTCAGCACCGGAATTCCAATGGCCTTCTTCAGAATTGATTTTATAAAATGAACCATTCATGCCCGTTTGCCAACGAACATCGTCAAAGATAAAAAATTCGGGCTCTGGCCCAAAAAACACTTGATCTGCGACCCCTATCGATTTTAAATAAGCCTCTGCGCGTTGAGCCAAGGCCCGTGGATCTCGATTATAATCTGATTTGCTGTCTGGATCATGGATATTACACCGTAAAATAATTGTATTGTCTTGGTAAAATGGATCCAACACCGCGGTACTCAAATCAGGAATCAGCGCTAAATCTGACTTATGAATTTTCTGCCAGCCCTTGAAAGATGAACCATCAATCATCTTGCCTTGTTCTAAAAATTCCTGGTCAACACAATTTGAATGAATCGTGATATGCTGCTCCTTTCCCCGGGTATCCGTAAATCGCAAATCAATAAATTTTGCGTCATGTTGTTTAATTAATGCAAATAGGTCAGTCTTACTCATCACTCTCTCCAAAATTTTTCTCAAGTTTAACTCAAGTGACTAATGATTCCCAATAGAATACACTTGATCTTCTACAAGGTTAGGCGTGATCGTTCTATGGGTGCATATCAATACCAAGCTATCAAAAAAACCGGTCAAACATGTAAGGGCATCATTGAAGCTGATTCGGAGCGCCATGCCCGCCAGTTACTTCGTGAGCAAGGTTTTTTCCCCACTGACGTGCATTTGTTAAAAAAAACCTCGCGTGCCAAACACCAAAATAAATTATCGTCACAAGCGCTCGCGCTCTTAACCCGGCAACTGGCGACATTACTCGCCGCTGGTATTCCAATCGACGAATCATTGCGTGGGGTTGCTGATCAATCAGAACAGGATACCACAAGGCAATTGGTTATTGCTGTTCGCGCCAAAGTCCTTGAAGGCTATGGCCTTGCACAAGCTATGAGCGAATACCCTCATGCCTTTCCTGAATTATATCGAGCGACGCTAGCCGCTGGTGAACAAACCGGGCGTTTAGATATTGTTCTGGAAAAACTAGCTGATTATACCGAAAATCAGCAACAAGTTCGCCAGAAAATTCAACAAGCCCTTATTTATCCAGCGCTCATGGTGGTCGTTTCTACCAGTATCATTGGTTTTTTAATGGCTTTTGTCGTACCAAAAATGATTGATGTTTTTACAAGTAGCGGCCAGAGCTTACCGCTCATGACGAAGATCCTGATCCAGATTAGTGGCTTTATCAAGCATGACGGGGTTTATGTTTTGATCTTTATCATAGCGAGTTTGTTTGTTTTTAAACAAAGTATAAAAAAACCCAGTCTTCGTTTACAATGGCATCAATTCATACTAAAACTGCCGATTGTCGCCTATTTAGTCAAATCTGTTAATGTGGCTCGCTATATTCACACCTTTGCGATATTGTTTGCTGCAGGGGTCAATGTGTTGGAAACGATGCGCGTTTCTGCTAGTTTAATCAATAACTTAGACATGAAGCAAGCTTTTGATGAGGCAACTATTCAAGTCAAAGAAGGGATGAATATTAGTCGGGCCCTGCAGAAAACGGCTTTTATAAAACCAATGGCCACTCATTTAATTGCCAGTGGAGAAAAAAGCGGCCAACTAGCAGCCATGATGGAGCGGGCTGCACAACATCTCGATAATGAGGTTAAACGATTAATTGACACGGCCTTGACACTGTTGGAGCCTTTCATCATCCTATTGATGGGTGCGGTGGTATTATTTATCGTATTGTCGACCTTATTACCCATCTTTTCGATGGAGCAATTAGTTGGATAAGCAGGCAGATATAATGGTTTGTGAGGAGAGATAAATGGATAAACAACAAGGATTTTCCTTGATAGAAATTATGGTGGTGGTCGTTATTCTCGGTATTTTAGCAGCCCTTGTCGTGCCAAAAATTATTAGTCGCCCAGATGAAGCGCGGGTAGTCAAAGCTAGGCAAGACGTCCTCGCCATTCAAAATGCACTTGAATTATATAAACTTGATAATGGGTTTTATCCAAGCACCGATCAAGGATTAATGGCTCTAGTTGAAAAACCAACAAGTAACCCTGCGCCGAATGATTGGAAAGCTTATCTTAAATCACTCCCCAAAGATCCTTGGGGTCGAGATTATTTGTATTTGAATCCAGGTCAACACGGTGATGTCGACGTTTTCACTTATGGTGCAGATGGCCAGCCAGGCGGTTCGGGAATCAACGCTGAAATTGGAAATTGGAATGCTGGGTGAGACCAAGCATGAGGGATTCACATTAATTGAGCTCTTAATTGTCATCTTGATTATCGGTATCACGATTGGTTTTGCCGTCATATCTTTTGGTGATTTTGGTGAAAAACGTCATGTCCTCGCTGTCGCGCAGGAATTTAAAAACATGGTTTCTTTAGCACGAGAAGAAGCAATTTTGGAGGCAACTACACTTGGGATCAGGATTAGTAAATCAGGTTATCAGGTTTTACGATTTGAAGCGCCAAGCACTTGGATCCCAATGAAACAGCCTCTATTTCTTCATGATCAGTTACCCCGAAAAATTGAGCTGCGCCTGCGGGGGCAACACCAACCCAATAATCTCCCACAAATCATGATGGATGCGTCAGGCGACATGACACCCTTTGCGATCGATTTTGGGACAGCCCACCAACCAAATCTTTTTGTGATTCGGGGCAAAAACAACGGCTTGATGGTAATCTCACCATGAAAAAAAAAGGTTTTAGCTTGATTGAAGTCTTAATTGCGTTAGCTATCCTCGCGATAGCTTTAACTGCGCTATTGCAAGCAACAGCACAACAAATTAACAATATAACCCGCATCAAAGAAAAAACCATCAAACACTGGGTTGGGATGCAAGCGGTTGCTGCCATTCAACTGGGCATCGTCCCGGTCCAACTCAATCAAACAACCACCCAAACCACAGATATGCTCGGCCAAAGTTGGTATTGGCGTGCAAAAATAACCCCGACCCCCGTGAACACCATGCACCAGATAAATATCACCGTTAGTCAGCATCGCACCGGGCCTTTTACCGATTTACTGGTGGCATACCAACATGTTTAATCTTGGATGTCGATATAAGACTGCCGTTTTGGTTACGGTATCGAAGCATCAAACACGCTGTCATGGTTTTACACTGCTCGAAATCATGATAGCGTTGATGATTTTTGCAACGATTGCTGCGATCTCATCCTCCGTTTTATATCAATCATTTCGCGTTCGCGACAAAATATTTACTAAATCACATCAACTCGAAGAACTACAAATGACCTACACGCTGATGCAAAGAGATATAGAACAATTTATTCCAAGACAAGTGCGTGGCAATGAAATGCATTTATTCCCAGCATTTATTGGTCAAACAAATTATCTAGAGTTGACTCGAGCCGGTGCAATCAATCCGATGAATATTGAACAACGCAGTACGTTAAAAAGAATTGCCTATATTTGTGAAAAAAATAAACTAATACAAAGAAGTTGGTCACAACTTGATACGCCGAATCGCGAAGATTTTCAGGATACCATCTTGGTGGATCAATTAAGCCAGTGTTCCTTTTCTTATCTGAATTCACAGCTACAAATTCTTTCTGTTTGGTATCAACCAATACAAAGTATGAATCAATTTAAATCCAACCAAATTTTGATTCCTAAGGCGGTCGGAATTAATTTAACTCACCAAGCTTTGGGACGGTTAACTTGGTTTTTTATTATACCGAGATCCTTGTATGTTGACTAATCGACGTCGCGATGGCAGTGCTTTACTCAGCGCGTTGTTTATCATGACATTGGTGACCATGGTGGCAACGGTAATGAGCTCAACAATTCAACTCGCTATTTACCGCACCCGTTTAATTCAAAACAGCGATCGGTTGAATTTGGCCTCCCAGGCTATTCCATTTTGGGCCATGGAACGGTTGGCAGATCCAAAACAAACACTAACCGCCCTCGATTCATCTGGTCTGGTATTGATATTTCCCAATAAGCTTCAACACATGTATCCAGGTGTCGTGATTCAGGGACATATTTATGATTTACAAGCACGATTGAACTTAAATAATCTTATGGATCCAAATTATAAAGCGGTTTTATATGGTGTATTAGAAAAGACTCTTTCTAAATCCAATGGAACTGGGCGTAAATTGATTATTGATGTCATCGTCAATTGGATTAAAGGGGCAAATGAAGCAAGGACCGGGCATGATTCATGGTTTGATCTCTATCTCAAACAAAAACCTATCTATTTACCAAGTTATCAACCGATGGAAAATATATCCGAGTTGCGAAGTGTGTATGGGATTAACGCAAGTTTATATCAAGCCCTGTTACCCTTTGTCACCGTTTTACCTGAAACAACACCGATTAATCTCAATACAGCGCCGCTAGAACTCATCATGTCCTTAGGAAATGGCATGAAACAACAGGATGCGGAGGATTTGCTAAAAATACGACGCCATCGTGAGCTAAAAACACTCGATGAAGTAAAACTTTGGATTGAAAAATTTAATATCCCGGATAAAGAAGTGACCTTCAAAAGTGATTATTTTTTAAGTATCGCACGGTGCACCAGTCAAGGACTGACCTTAACCAACTATACTGTGATCAATCGTCATCAGGATAAACGAGGTAAGCTGTCTTTTCGGATTTTAAGTGAGAGCTTGAATACGTTGTGAGGGTTCTCAATACATAAATTCCATTTAGGATGTGTATTAATTATCATATTGGCGCGAAAAATTTGAGACTGCTGCGCTTCGTTTTAAAACGGCATGGAATATACTCAGATTTTGTTTTAACTAGATGTCATTTTGGTTGGATTGACAAGGAGTCAGTTGTGATATTCGTCAAGAAAATATTTATCGGTCTAAATATATTGGCGTTTTCTCACCCGTTGTGGTGTTTACCTTTTACTGTTTCAACCAAAACTGACACCACCTTGCCATCCATCATTTATCCAGGTATGTCTGTCAATGCGTTCTATACCGTCGCCAATATGACTGCTGAAACCAGAAAAAATAATTTTGTTAAATACCTACCGCCAAATGTTCAACAAGTTACCACAAACACCGTTTTTTCCGATACCTGTGGAACAATCTTTGATTTAGCCCCCAAAGGTGAACAGGGAAGTTCTTGCACACTCCAACTAAACGTTTCTGGTCCAATGAACGGGAACGACCCAGATCCCCATCATCACTTATTTGTTTGCTATCCCGCTGGAAAAACTTGTGCGGGCACATTAAATAGCTTAAATGTTCAACAAGGGTATTATGGTTCGTATGGTCAATTGGTAAGCAGTCAGTCTGCTGGTGATAATTTGACAAAAAACTACCTGCAATCAACTGTCACCGATAACATTGCATGCCCATCATCGCTGAATACGTACTATCCCAGTTTGTGTGATCAAAACAAATACTATTTGAATAATGATACAATTTTTGGATTCGTCAACCCAATTAATATTGACAACTTTGTTTTAGCAAGTAATGTTCCGAGTGTTAAAAGAACCATTCTATCCTATACCGCGCCTGGCTTACATCCGAGTGGAGGCAGCATTCCTACCGTAGTAACCTCTGGATTGATCTTGACGCCCACTGTTCCCTCTCATGATATCAAAGGGATTGTGCTCTACTTTCACCCTACTGTCTCGGCTAAAACTGGCACGCCTTCGGGCATCAACAATGGAACCAGCAGCTCGGCAATCTCAAGCACAGAACATACTCAAGAAATATTGGCCGCAATCTATGCATCGGCAGGGTATATTGTGCTTGCACCTGATTATTTAGGTCAAGGACAAAATAGTGATATTGTCCATTCGCATAATTTTTACGCTCAACAACAGTCAACTGGCGGCCTGTATATGATCCCCGCCGCAAAAACACACTTGCAACAACAAGGTATTAATTTTTCCGACCTACAAAGCCGTTCTATCATATATGCGGGTTTTTCTGAGGGCGGAAACTACGCTGTGTGGGCAAGTTATTTAAGTCAAAATTCCCTTGCATCTATTCTGTCTGATGCCGGTGTTCAATTAAAACACACCTTTGGTATGGAGGGCATTTATGATTACACTCAAGTTATGCTGCCTTTTTTCTTCGATAATGTTGCCAATGGCGCAACTGCTGCAGGACCGACGGTTGATAATAGATACAACCTTTCTCCCGGGTGTGTTGCTGATGCCAGCCCGTCTTCTGCTGCCGTTTGCGGTCCAGGCGGTATTGTAACGGAAGACGCGGCACACACACTGGTGCAGGTGCAAATAGCTGAAGGTAAAAGTTATCTGGCTGTTGACCTCAATACCTATCTAGTTTATTCAGGAACCAATCAACCATACTCAAATTTTATGAGAACTAAATTTGTGAATCAACAAACCTGTATTAACCCGGATGATATTACTTCAACCGCACAAAACTACGTTTACCTCAGTTGTACCGAAGTTTTGGCCGAGTTTGGTGGTGTAGGGACATATAATTTACCCGGATTATTTTTAAATAATGGCTTAGATAACGGGCAAATATCAAACCAACTCAACGGATCTACGGTCGGTTCTTCTAATGGAAATCAGTTTATTATTGGCGGACTTGCAAATTATACAGCGGTATCGGCTGCATCTGCTAACGGCCAAACCTTTAACTCGGTTCAATCTTTTGTCAATACTGATACTTTAAGTAACGAATTATTTTTAAACGAAGTGCTATCTACTGACAGTTATAAGGGTACGACCTCGTCGCCGATCGATTTATTATATATGCGCTATGACCAAATTGTCTCAAATAAAAACACGGCCGCCGCTTGCAATACCACGGCTCCAAGTCTTTATACAAACTCTGCCGCCGGACTTGTCAACTGTGTGCAAGACCCTGGTATCCCACTAACGTTTGGTTATCCGTCAACCAATGGAATTAATAATACCAATTTATGGGATTTATCAACGGGATCCCCTTTGTATTTATTTCACGGAAATTTTGAACCAATGGCCCAATTGATTACCCTACAAATACTGAATCAATAGAGATTTATTTTATGAAAAACATAGGATTTTTTAACAATTTATTTTTTTTGGCAAGCTTGCAAGCATCGCCAAGCTATTCGGGCACAATTGGCCCCTCTTCGTTGCCCTGGCAACCGGTTATCAGTATCGGGGGTGGTTTGTCTAGTGTGTTTAGTCTTGGAAAATCGCAATCTTTTCCTATTGTGAACCCTACTACCGATATGTTTTTTAACTATACTGGTCCAGCAAACAATCAGACGGCGAGCTTATGGGATGTATTTTTGAGTGCTGAGCACCCTATTTATCACGATTGGCTTATTCAGATTGGCATTGCCTATTCACAAGCAGGTCGTTTTCAACCGAAAGGAGAATTATATCAAGGAGTAAGTGTCATATCTGCAGATTATTATCATGAGCAATTTAATATATCAACCAATCAATTATTAGCCGAGGCCAAAATACTTTACCCATATCATCACAAAATGAATCCTTATGTACTTCTGGGGTTGGGTGGCTCATTTAATAAGGTATATCATTACACAACCAGTGTTCCACCATTTTTAACTTTTACTAGAATGTATGGGGATAAAACAACCAGCGGTTTTGCTTTCAGGGTTGGATTAGGGATAGATGCGAATATTAATCAACAAATAAGAGTAGGCTTGGGTTATCGATTCGCTGATTTGGGGCCTATTCAATTTGGAGCGGCGACAATTGATGAAATCAAGGTACCTGGTAGTCTTTTCAACAACCATTTATATGCCAATGAATTGTTAATACAACTATCTTATACCTATTCTACCTGACTGGACTTTGTCAAAACTCCAGCACCTGAAATAGTCACTATCTTTTAGCACAATGCTATAGGGAGAAAATACCCGCAGCTCACTCTATAATGATGCTGAATAGAGCGAAGAAGACGGCGGATTTAAGGTGTCTTTAGCAATTTGAATCACATTCTTTAAGTCAGAGTAATTTAAACCTCTGTAATGAAATTTCGGGTTATCTTGTAGATTATTTGTAGTTATTATCTGGTTTCGTATCTGCTCTATGTTTTCATCGGTAAATACGTTTCTAAGCGCATTAAAAGTCGTGGCCGAATTTACTTGTATTTGTAATTTTTTTGCCATGGCAAAATGAATGGTTCTATTGATGCTGCGAGAATTGATAAAAAACCCCACTGATTTCCCAAGCTTAAAATCATCATATCGGTAGTTAAAATCAATTGCTTGATTATTATCTTTTTTACCTAAAATTTTATCAATATATATTTGTAATTGTTCGTTCAATTTATTTTTTTTTGATGTCAAATCGTCCTGATCATTGCCTCCTTGCGGATCACGAAACTCAACGGGAGAGTCATTTTGGGGAACAGGTAACGTGATGCTATTGATGGGCGCATCCAGCGTTGGTGATTCTAATAACTCATTGAAGTGAGTATCTATATTCTCAAAAAGTTGATTGCGATTTTGAATACTATTTTGTTCTAAAAAAGCCCTGGTTGAATTTACTATATCTTGCAACTGTTGCTGTTTTTCAAGTTTGTTATCACTAGTTGCATGAAAAAACTCTATAGCCGCTTGAATTAATTGATCACGTAGTTGATTAATTTGTGGTAAAGTTTGTCGAACATCTTGTGGTTGTTCATCACCAAATTGATTGATTGACAGCCACAACTGATAATGTGCTTCGATATTTTCTTGTTCTTGATCTGCAACCGAGCCTTGAGAGCCCTGTTCACGTGCTACTTGATGGGTTTCTACAGTTTGATTTGCTTTTATAATATCTATCGCTTGCGTTACTAGGTCCTCATTGATCATCCCTATAACTGGATAACGTTTTTTATCGATCAGGACGTTCAGCACCTCATTTAACCAAGTCTGATCTAATTGATTGAGTGGTTTTTGGGTCGATGTGAGGTATTCGGAGACAACCATGGCGATATCGTTAACACTAACACCGCCCACCTGGAAATAGATATAAGCTATTTTAGCAGCAACGCCTTGCGACGTGTTCGGTTTTAGATTTGGATCGTGAACAAAATCATACAAATCCTGATTAACTTCAAGCCTGGAGGCATGAACAGGTCGATTTAGCCTTGCTGGCTCATGAGCTGAAATAAATGAAAATAAATTGGTTAATGCAGTTCTAAAACCAACTTGATCGACCTGTTGTTTACATGCCATTTGAATGATGAAGGGTCGGACCCGTTTGGCTAATTCATTCGTCATCAATTCAATTGTTCTGGAAGGTTCTTCCGACGAATTACCTACCCTAGTTGACATCATATACCCATCGCTAATGGAGTTGCGAATTTAGTCCAGGTATGATCAAATACCGGCATGGAACGACGACTTACAACACAAGAACGTGCAGACTTACAAAAGCGCCATAAAAAAGAGCGCGATGGACGTATTCGAGATCGT
>DAIDKT010000045.1 GCA_027449905.1 Legionellales bacterium | reverse complement strand
GCCAAATCAATTCCTAATACGCTAATATCTTGTTTCATGGATCCTCCACTTTGTTGAATGAATTTCACAATCTCATTCTGGCTCAATTAGAAGCCTAGTTAAAGTGGCGGGGTCCATACTATTATCCTGAACGCAGTGAAGGATCTCCAATTGAATTGGTTTGAGCCAAATTCGGGAGATCCTTCACAGCGTTCAGGATGGAATCAATTTTATTCAATTAAAATCAAATTTATCCACAACCTGGAGAGTTACTAACGCACTCAAAAATGTCTTCTTTTAGAACGAGGTGGATTGATCAAGACCGATTTATAATTGAAAATCCGAACTGGATCAACTTTGCTAACGCTCGCAAAGACGACTTATAGGCCATTTTTATAAAAATAGCTAAAATCGACTTATACTAGGGCGTGTTGACAATTCAGATCTCGACGTCCCGCGAACAAGTCGCGGGACGTAGGGCATCAGAAAATGAATTGTCAACAGACCCTAGAATCTGTTTAGTCTACGTTGAAGTACCTGTGAGCCTCTCTAAGATACGTTGAAAAATGTCATCTACGCTACCCTCCCCGAAAACCCGATAAAAACTCGGTGAATCTGGTTCTCCTGTTAAAGACCAAGACTCATAATATTGAATCAAGGGTTCCGTTTGCTCATGATATACCTTTAGACGATTACGAATAATTTCTTCTCGATCATCATCACGTAAAATTAAAGGTTCACCTGTTTCATCATCTAGACCCTCCACCTGAGGTGGATTAAAACGCACATGGTAGATTCTGCCAGATGCTGGATGGACACGTCGGCCACTAATACGACGCACAATTTCTTCATCATCCACCGCAATTTCAATCACATGATCTATTTTAATATGGGCGTGCTTTAGCGCCTCAGCTTGTGGGAGTGTTCGTGGAAAACCATCTAATAAAAAACCCTGCTGACAATCTTCTTTTGCTAAACGTTCACTAACCAATGCAAGGATAATATCATCGGAAACCAAAAGACCTGCATCCATGACTTTCTTCGCACTTGCGCCCAGGCTACTCCCTGACACAACGGCTGCTCTAAGCATATCACCAGTTGAAATCTGAGGGATATTAAATTTTTTCATTAAACGTAGTGCTTGCGTTCCTTTACCTGCACCAGGACAACCTAATAACATCAAGCGCATCACGCTCATGAAAAATACTCCATATCTTAGAGCGCTTGCATAACTCGCCCTATTCTGTTAATGCCAAAGAGTAATGTACTGAAACTTTTGACATATTTCAATCTATAACCACTGAACAGGTGCAACGTTGGTATAAACAGATAAAACATGCACGGCTGATCATTTGCCTATACGCGCGTTATACCCCCTCTGGACGGTTGCAATTCCCGCTCAAAGCACAGATCCAGCCAACGTAGGCTGATAGATCGCGACTACTCTGAGCTTTTAGTACGGGAGTTCCTGACTGAACAGTTTGCCAATTGAGTCTGATATATACGAGCCCTTCGCTCCACCTTGTGGGCGACGGCAATCAACCACGGTTTTTGTAAATAGGTTTGACGCTGATATCCCGTCACACCTTCATGATAAGCCAAGTACAAATCATAAGCATTGTCTCTGGGAATATGGGCTCTGATATAAGCTTGGTTTGCATACCAACCAATAAAATCAACCGCATCAGCAAACCGATCGCGCGAGGCAAAATACCCGCCATCGGAGCGCCGATATAGTTCCCATGTACTTTTTAGTGCCTGCGAATAACCGTAGGCTGTTGAAGGTCGCGTCCAGGGAATGAACCAAAGTAGTTTGGTTCTCACAGGTTGGGCATTTCCATCAAATTTCGACTCTTGATGAATAATGGCCATTTGCACCGCAATTGGCACGCGCCAACGTTGTTCTACATCTTTTGCATCCGCATACCAGCGTGGATATTGGTTGAATATATAACAAATATGGTTCACGTTAACCGGCGGCGGCGGGGTCATACAACCAGACAACATGGCAGTCAATGCCAACAACACCAGGTGAAAATAATTTCCTACCTTGGTGCCTTTCCCCCGGAAACAACAATAACCTACGCGGAGGAAAAATAAGCGGTCTTCGAACAAGTTATTTGATTTTTCGTGGCATGCAGATGCCTGAGATGCTTGGGACAAATTTTCACTCCGTTATTAGCGATTAACCAGATGATATTTGATCCGGATAGACTTGTTTCATGCCACGATACCACGAGCCTTGCGCATTCATGACGGCAAATAAGAAGCCCGAACGACCATCCATGAAACCTCCTTGCAGAATATAACATCGAAAAAACATCCAGCAAGTGCTTGCCAGGGTCTTTGCCATGCCTGATTTTATTTTTTCATCAATACGAATCCTAGCGCTTGAGGAAGAATACAAATTTATTTTATTTAATGCGTGGGTCAAATCACGAAAAGAATGATGCATGATTGGCTGGTTGATTTGGCTGATTCGAGCAAGCTTAGGTAATTGAATCTTTTCATGGACAATATCAAGACTAAAAGAAGCCCCTGCTCGTTTAAATAAACGAACATGTCGGGTTGGGCTAGAAGAAAACCGTAATGGCTTACCATAAAAACACATGCGGATCGGAATTCGGTACCCATCTGCTGCTTCCGCTGTGATTACCCGCTGTATCGTTGCGCGCAGATCTGCATTCACATATTCATCCGCATCCAAGTTTAAAACCCAATTTCCGGTAGTAAGCTCTAATGCACGCTGCTTTTGCACACCAAATCCTTGCCAATCAGTCACAAAGACTTGATGTGTGTATTCCTTCGCGATGGCAACCGTCTCATCCTGACTACCTGAGTCAAGCACAATGATTTCATCCACCCACTTGACCGACTCAAGACAACGACGAATATTATCAGCTTCATTTTTAGCGATAACAATCACACTTAATCGATTAGACACCCTCAAATAACCCCTTCGCGATAATCATAGCTATCAAAATACAATTTATCATCACGCATACTTAAAAATACATGCCCACCCTTTGCAAGCTTACCAAAGAGCAACTCTTCCGCCAATGGTTTTTTTACATTTTCCTGAATCAATCTAGCCATCGGCCTTGCACCCATCACTTTATCATAGCCATGATTAATCAACCAATCACGTGCTGATCGATCCACTTCAAGCGTCACACCTTTATTACCCAACTGTTCTTCTAACTCCATGATAAATTTATCCACAACCAGACCAATCGTTTGTTCATCTAGCGGTTTGAAATTAATAACGGCATCCAAGCGGTTTCTAAATTCAGGTGAAAATTGTCGTTTTAGTAGATCCATGCTGTCACCACTATTATCTTGGATGGAAAATCCCATGGAATTTCGACTAATTTCAGCCCCGCCCACATTACTGGTCATCACTAAAATCACATGGCGGAAGTCCGCATGTCGTCCATTGGTATCGGTTAAAGTCCCATGATCCATGATTTGTAAGAGTAGGTTAAACACATCTGAATGGGCCTTCTCAATTTCATCCAGCAATAAAACTGAATGTGGATTTTTAGTAACAGCTTCTGTTAATAAGCCCCCTTGATCATATCCAACATATCCTGGCGGTGCCCCAATCAAACGCGAAACCGTATGTTTTTCCATATATTCCGACATATCAAATCTTAATAACTCAACCCCTAATAAATTAGCAAGTTGCCTCGTAACCTCGGTTTTACCAACGCCGGTTGGGCCCGTAAACAGAAAACAACCGACTGGCTTTTCAGGTTCACGTAATCCGGATCTGGATAGTTTGATCGCTGAAGAAAGTACCGTAATGGCCGAGTCTTGTCCATAAACCAGCAATTTCAAATCCCGCTCGAGACTTCTCATCATGTCTTTATCCCGTGCAGAAACTTTTTTAACCGGTATTCGGGCAATTTTGGCCACAACACTTTCGATTTCAGCCACGGATATAATTTTTTTACGTTTGTTGGCGGTTAACAAATTTTGATAAGCACCTGCTTCATCAACAACGTCAATCGCTTTATCCGGTAAAAATCGATCATTGATGTATTTGGCTGACAATTCAGCCGCAGCCTTGAGGGATGGAATAGAAAATTTCACGCTATGATGCTCTTCTAAACGTCCTTTTAAGCCCTTCAAAATTTCAAATGTTTCATCTATCGTCGGTTCACAAATATCGATTTTTTGAAATCGTCTTGCCAACGCTTTGTCTTTTTCAAAAATACCGCGATACTCTTGATAAGTGGTTGAACCAATGCATTTTAATTCACCATTAGCCAACAAGGGTTTAATTAAATTAGAAGCATCCATCACCCCACCCGATGCGGCACCTGCGCCAATTATGGTATGAATTTCGTCGATAAATAAAATACCGCCATCTTGATCAGACAATTGTTTTAACACCGCTTTCAAACGTTTTTCGAAATCACCGCGATACTTGGTACCGGCTAAAAGAGCGCCTAAATCCAATGAATAAACCACACAGCCATGAATGGCTTCAGGTACCTCACCATCCACGATGCGTTTTGCTAACCCTTCGGCGATCGCAGTTTTACCAACACCGGCCTCACCCACCAAGAGCGGATTATTTTTACGTCGTCGACACAAAACTTGAATTGTGCGTTGAATTTCCTCATGACGGCCAATCAATGGGTCAATTTTACCCAATCGAGCCCGTTTATTTAAATTCATGCAATAGCTTTCCAACGGTGATTCAGAACTGTCAGATACCATCATCTCATCATCTAAAGATGAATGCATGCCGTCACGTAGATCATGATTTTGATATTTAGATACGCCATGTGATATGTAATTAATCACATCAAGACGCGTGATGTTTTCTCGGCGCAAAAAGTATACCGCCTGACTTTCTTGTTCACTAAAAATCGCCGCCAAGACATTCGCACCATTTACTTCTGTTTTACCCGCAGATTGGACATGAAACACAGCGCGTTGCAAAACGCGTTGAAAACCAAGCGTGGGTTGAGTCTCACGATTATCATTCATGGGAATAATCGGGGTTGTTTCCTGAACGAACTCTTCTAAATCTCTTCGCAAACCCTCAATATTGGCTTCACAAGCCTGCAAAACATGATGAGCCGACGGATTGTCGAGCAAAGAAAGCAAAAGATGTTCAACTGTCATAAACTCATGACGTTTATCTTTTGCCTCCTTAAAAGCCAAATTCAAGGTAAACTCAAGTTCTTTGTTTAGCATGATCGCAGCCCCCTATCCATCCATTGCCAAAAAGATCATTGATAACACACCCAGTTCCAGTGATACCAACGTCTTCTTTATTTACACTTGCTCTATCATACAAAGCAATGGATATTCATTAACCCTGGCATATTCATTCACCAGGAAAACCTTAGTCTGTGCAATATCTCGTGTGTACACACCACAGACACCGCGCCCTTGCTGATGAACTTGCAGCATAATTTGAGTGGCATTTGCTTCACTCAAATAAAAAAACTTCATCAAGACAAAAACCACAAAATCCATTGGCGTATAATCATCGTTTAATATAACAACCACATACTTTTTAGGCTCAGCGAGCTCCGGCTTCAATTCAGCTTCGTCAAGCTTATAATCTTGATCTTGAACAATGGTTCCGTGACTCATCTTATCAACTTCCCTATACTAATTTTATAGACTTATATTCTCAGTTTAGCCAGTTAAAATAAAAAATTTATAAGCTAATTAGGGCGTGTTGACAATTCATATTCAGATGCCCTACGCGACTTCTTCGCGGGATCCAGAGATCTTGCTCAATGCACGTCACTATTGCACAGAGATAGATCCAGCTGGATCCCGCGAACAAGTCGCGGGACGTCGAGGTCTGAAGTGCCAACACGCCCTAACATCCCCGAAAAAATTATTTTTATTTACAACAAAAGAACTTTGTGATAAAATTTTGAACCGAAAGACGATTTGTTTTGCTTTTTTGCAAAACACAATCATTTCCAGGTGCACTACTAATATAGTAGTCAACGAGCGCCAGATAAACCTTCTAAAGATATAGGAAAAAAAATCATGAAAAGAATATTAGCACATAGACTGAAACTCCAGACACAAAGCATGCTAAAAAAACTGAAGAGCATGCAGACAAAAAATAAAAATGATGATGATGATGATGATGATGATGCAATATATCACCATTTTTTGTTAGCTGGCATGATCCTGTATTATGAACACATTGAACGTTATCTAAAAATTATTAGCAAGATACGTCTATTTATTGACTTGAACGACAAACCGACGTGTTTAAATAATATTCCATCAGACTTTTCTCAATTACAAGATTTGATACAGTTTAGCCAGAGTATCGATGAATATAATGGGTTATTTTCGATGCAAGTTGCCAAAAAAACTAAACGAAACTATAAAATTAATGAAGTTATGGTGCACATGTTAGCGTGCTTTTTTTTGGTTACTTTACTTGTATTGGGCCTGTCATTTTAAGTGTGTAAATAGCCATAATCAGGTATTCTGATGCACAAGCTAAGGAGTACCGTTTTTGAACAAGGATTTATGGTTATGAACATCAGTGATGAAATGTTAGATGATTTAATCGGCAATGCCAAG
>DAIDKT010000044.1 GCA_027449905.1 Legionellales bacterium | reverse complement strand
CTTGGCATTGCCGATTAAATCATCTAACATTTCATCACTGATGTTCATAACCATAAATCCTTGTTCAAAAACGGTACTCCTTAGCTTGTGCATCAGAATACCTGATTATGGCTATTTACACACTTAAAATGACAGGCCCCACTCGTAGATGGTAAACAACTCTGGAAGGAAAAGTTTTTGAACGAAATTTGACCTGACAGACACTTCTGAAAAACCGATCACTGTCAGATCAAGTTTGAGCCACTACACCTAAAATGCCTTTAATTTCAGTAGCCGACTTATCAAATAATACCGTCCACTCTGGATTAGGTGCCGTTAACTCAACTCGTCGATAACTATTTTTTTCATTTTCATCAATCATATTATATTTTCACCTAATACAGCCGGACCAAATGAATTATCAATTACAATTAACCACTCTCCATTTTTCGCTTTTCTAAAAACAGTAGTGGCAAAACTTTCTCTATACATCGGCATGTCTTCTGGCGATGTCCACTCAAAAATCCATTTTGAAGTGAATAGTGCCAAATCACCTGACTCAATTACATTAGTTTTTAATTGAGTGGCAGTTCCTTTTAATGCTAACGTTCGTTTAAATGCCTCTCGCAACCCAGCTTTACCAGTAATGGCCGGTTTTCCTGGCTCTATTACGATAGAGGCACTCTCTTCGTAAAAATCAAGCATAGCATCAAGATCCCCTTGATTGAATGCAATATCAAGTTCGTGAACAGCTGCCAATGGTGTTTTTCTCATTTGATATCCAAAGTTAATTAATTTAAAACCATGTAGGACGTATCAAGCAGCTTTCCTATCTATTTTATAATTTTTATCGTTCTTAATCTAACATACCCCAGATTACAGTTTTTTCGTATCAAAACTAAATACATATCGTTTTGATTGATTTTGATCATAATCAACGTCCTTAAGGACCTCAATGTAACGACTACACGTAAATTTTGAAATAACATTCCGCCAAAAAGCTAAAGCGCTCTTATTTTCCGGAATCACAGATACTTCCCAACGACCAGGATGCATGTTCCAAAGTTGATGCGCAATCTCAGTACCAATTCCTTTGTCTTGAAATTTAGCAAGAATAAAAAACTCTCCCATATTCCACTGCGTATTAGGTAAAGTACCTGCCTGATTAAGTAGAACAAATCCGGCGGGTTCATCATCAACCTTAATCAAATATGCCAGTCTTGCTGAGTCGTTAAAATAAGCGGTAATATCGTCTGGCACAAATGAGAGCGCTGTAGGACATTCCCAACCGTTGATAAACCCACACTCACGCCCCATATCATAAATATAAAACAACCACATGCGTTGAATTAGAGGTTGATCAATCATGGTTGCTGGAAATAATCTGCAATTTGTAGGTGATATCACGTTTAGAATCTGCATTATTATTAAGTGATCATTGACATATGCAATGTGCCAATCCGGCCGAATTAGCACATAATAAAAAGGATAGGTATCCTTCGGTAGTTTTAAAACATCCAAGTTAAAATCAAACAATTGTTTTAATTCATCTTCCGGTACTTGCCCTGACACAATTAGCGTCCAATGAACTGCTGAAAGCTTATCATAAATTGATAGATTTTTATTAAGCCATCGGTGTGCGAGAAAATACCCTGGTGCAACAATGGGATGATATGACTTTTGCTGTGTACGCTCGGTTTGTTGGCAGGTACCATATCGATACCCCAAGGTCGCATCTAGGGCATTGACATATTGATTTGCAAGTTTCGCATTCGCCTTGGCAAAGGCTTCAGGACTCTCTTTTGGATTATGTTTTTTTCTTAAAGACATCAAATCATCAGCATTTTTTTGTGCCAATGTTAGATTGTTCAAACAAACTGGTCGTCGCTCTTCTTCGTAGCTTTTCAACAACGTTTTGCTTGCGTGACCCTGGATAACTTGAGCAAGCTTCCATCCTAAGTTCGTCGCATCGCCAAGCCCCGTATTTAAACCAAAACCACCTGTTGGAACAAAAGCATGAGCGCTATCACCAACTAAAAAAACGCGATTGTCTTTTGATGAAAACTCTTGTGCCATCTGAATATGCATTTGCCAAAAATGGGCTTGAATGATGTGCTTTTCGAATGAAAATCCTGCCATATTGTCTAACAATGTTGAGAGATCAAAATCTTCGATTTTATCGATTTGGCTAGTGTCTCTGATTTGTGCATACCATAAGCCTTGCTTTAAATCGACCGGACCAATAGCACCGGGTGTATCACTTTCTAGCAAGTAATACAAAAATCCTTGATCAACCGTGATCAAACGCTCAAAGTCCTTTGCTTCAAAGACGATATTAATAACACGACTCGCTGGCGCTAAAGCTTCAAATGGAATCCCCGCTTTGACACGTGTGATGCTATTAGCTCCATCACACCCCACCACAAAAGGTGCCGTGAAGGTCGTTTCTTTTCCATGTTTGGCGACAACGTTTATCTTATGTGTGTCAATTGTTAAATCAATAGCCGTATATTCTTTGAGCAGCTTAACCGATGGAAAATCTTCAAGGCGTTTACGTAGCACTTTTTCAGTTAACCATAAAGGAATTCGTATCCCTCGCTCCGGTGAGATATCATCCGTAATCAAATCATTGGAGCTAACAGTTGCATACGTTTTACCGTTCAGTTTAGAGCACCAAACACCTCGAATTGGATAATCAGGCGGCAATAGAATTTCTTGCTTTAATTGATCCGAAATTTGCCATCGCCTAAAAAACTCCATTGAACGTGTATTTAAAGACATAGCACGTGGAGATAATAAAGGAGTTTTGTGCTTTTCTAGAATCAAAGTGCGAATATCATGAAGCCCAAGCTCAATGCCCAGAGCTACACCTGTGGGGCCACCGCCAACAATAATGACATCATAATCTGTAATCATTTGTCTTCTCCGATTGAACTCTTTGATTATACATGATGAATATTTGATTCACAGATGATGAAGAACTCCTAAAAAATCTTTAATAATCAAACAGATTCTATTCATCATATACTTCATCACTGGTTCATTAGTAATTTATAATGATTTTTGTTGTTTTTTCATTAATTGTTATTATTAATCAACACGATAGATGTCATCTGAAAGATGACGAAAGGTGTGTGTTCTTATGTTTTATCCATTTGTTTTGTTATAATTTGTGTGCGTATTTCGAGCGTTTGTGTATTTTATTCTGTATGAAAAGCGCGGATTATTGCGCGATTGTGATAGGAATATATTTTGCTTATAAAATCTTTGGCGCTAATTAAACGAATACCTGAGGTCTATTTTTGATTTTTACAAACAAAAATAATCTATATGTTTTACAATAAACACGTAACGTTTTATTCTATAAAACATATCGTTATTCATATGATTGGATTTAATATTACGGAGGGGTAGACTGTGGAAAAAAGAGTATTTAATGAAGTTGAGGCGGCAAGTTATATATGTATGAGTCGTTCTTTCCTTTCACAGGATAGGATAAATGGGGCATTAAAAAATCGAACTCCGGCCCCCTAAATATATTAAAATCGGTCGTTCGATTCGATATTTAAAAGATGACTTGGATTCATGGTTGAATCATCATCGCCAAAATTAAGTTTCTCCATAATTCTCGCGGATAGGGTGCTAAGTGTCTGAGAAAGTGCCCTCGCAATTTAAAAAGACCCACAATTTTTTTTTTCGTTTGAATTCACTCGTATTAAATATATCTCGGCTTTCTTGCATCGTGCCGGGATCTGTCTCTCCTCTTTTGATTACTAGCTAATTAATCTGCCAAAACCAATAGCCATATTATTTATACTCTTACTCATTCACGAGTTTCGCACTTTCATAAAAATACATTAAAATACGCGGCATAATTAACAGAACTGGAAATGGTCAAAGATGTCGCGTCATCGTTGTACAAAGGAATTGTATAAAGCTTTTTTACAAGCAAGCAGCATGCGTTATT
>DAIDKT010000043.1 GCA_027449905.1 Legionellales bacterium | reverse complement strand
CTTGGCATTGCCGATTAAATCATCTAACATTTCATCACTGATGTTCATAACCATAAATCCTTGTTCAAAAACGGTACTCCTTAGCTTGTGCATCAGAATACCTGATTATGGCTATTTACACACTTAAAATGACAGGCCCCTATCTGTTATCCATACCTTGTTTAATAATGGCTTCAATGGTGATGTTAGCAAGCTAAGCCTCTATACTACGGCTGAACCTTGCCCTATGTGTGCTGCTGCGATTTACTGGGCAATGATTCCAAAAGTAGTTTATGGTACATCTATCCCTTTCCTCCATGATTTATTTGGTCGACAAATTGAGGTTAGAGCTACAGAAATTTTTTCAAAAACACCGAATTTTTATACTTGTGAGCTTGTTGGTGGTGTCAAAGAAGCAGAGTGCAATCAATTATTTATTAAAGCAAAAGAATTAAGAGACCTACAATCTGTCAAATAGGACGTTTGATTGACTGGCAAGAATTCCGCCAGTAATTGTTCCTTTATAGAAGGATGACCTTTTATTAATTTCTGTGGCACGAATATTAATTTGATTCCAACCATGGTTTATCAAATATTCAAAAGAAGTGGCAAATACAACCCTTGGTATTTTTGCCCAAACAACCGCGCTTTGGCACATCGAGCAAGGCTCGGCGGTGGTGTATAAAGTCACTTGTGCCCAATCCACCTGAGGATGCTCTTTAACGCAATTGTTGATCGCCACCATCTCCCCATGAAAAGTTGGATTAACTTTGCTTGCATTGAGTCCTTTTGACAAGATTTCACCGGTTTTATTGTCAACGATGAGGGCAGCAAAAGGAGCCTTTGGATTGCTTTTTGCGAGATCAATGGCTATTTGCATATAATATTCATCAGATTTTTTAGCCTGGATTTGATTGGTGTCGGCTGCGAAGCACTGCAGGCCATTCATAGTAAAAAAAACAATCATTGAAATAATAAATTTGTTCACTTGCGATCCTCTATGCCTGACGATAATTAGTCTTCTTTCATCAATTGTTGATCGATCCACCACGTTATTGCTATTTGGGGGTATAATCACAAAATTAAAGTCTACATTAAACCTAAGCATCTGCCAAAAGAGACGGTGAAACCGCATCTGTAATACGTTTAAAATAGACTTGAAAAACAGATTATTCACAGGTAAATAGCAATGGTAAAACACATCAATTTTTTCAGTAGGCTCCTGATCCCACTCATTTGGTTTATTGCCAGCCCTATGTTGTTGGCGAATACACCCCTAGTAGATCCCAACAAGCTTGTGCAAAAAAAATTAGAAGCACTTGAAACAAGCTCAGGCGGACATCTTGGGATCTATGCAGTCAATACAGCCAATCATGAACGCATTCGTTATCATGCGACAGAGCGCTTCCACTTTCAAAGCACGTTTAAAGTGATGCTAGTATCTGCAATTTTAAAGCAAAGTATGCGTGATCATGATTTATTGCAACAGAAAATTAGATTCAAAAAACGAGATATCGTCTTTTGGTCCCCCATCACAGAAAAGCACCTTGGTCATGGAATGACGATCTTTGAACTTTCTAAGGCAGCTCTCCAATTCAGTGACAATGCCGCGACCAACCTACTTATGAAAAAATTGGGTGGACTAGATACTATTGTTACATTTGCCAGATCTATTGATGATCATATCTTCAAATTAAGTCATTGGGAACCCACATTAAACTCAACCCCAGGAGACTCACAGGATACCTCGACACCTGAAGCCATGGGGAAAAACCTACAGCAATTGTTGCTGGGTGAAACTTTGGGGCAGGGACAACGTACTCAACTACAAATTTGGTTGCAAAACAATACGACGGGAGATCATCGAATCAGGGCAGGCGTACCCAAAGGGTGGACCGTCGGTGATAAAACGGGAAGTGGTGATTATGGGATCACCAATGATATAGGCATCATCTGGCCCAAAAACTGTTCTCCTATTGCCGTAGCCATCTATTTCATCCAAAACAATAAGGATGCGCCCCAGAAAGAAGACGTTGTCGCATCAGCCACACGACTATTAATAGAGGCATTCGCACAACATGATCAGTGTATATTAAGATCTGCCCAACCAACATAAGCGCATGCATGATTATTCCTTACATCAATTTAATCAAAACGTCTGGCAAAATGGCAAGCCATGGCATCGCAGTATCGTTAGGTATTATTTAGCCTATATTGTCGCTCAAAGTTTTTTTGAGTTTAAGTCCTTATGCCTTTGGGCGTACTATTGAATTATTGCAGCATTTTTCTCATGACAAGCTTCATCAAATCCTATTTTGATTAATTTTTGGAGTAATACTATATACTCTATTTTGGTTATTTCATGGGCCTGATCTTATAGTTGAGCGCAATGTGGCACTGAAAATCCAACAAACGTTTTTGCAAACCCTTTATCAAAAATTAACACAACTACCTTTAAACTGGCACCAAAATCATCATTCTGGCGATATCAGTCCCACTGTAAATAGCTATTTATTATGGGGTCAAACAGTATTTATCTCGCTGTCCGGACGGATTATTAGTAGAATTATGTTTATCAATGCTTAGAGAGAGAGAAATATGTCATCTAAACAAAGTACAGTTAATTTCATTCTTGAACAAACTTCAGGTGCTGGAAAGATGTCAGCAAAAAAAATGTTTGGTGAATATGCTGTTTATTGTTATGGGAAAGTCATTGCTTTGATCTGTGATGACCAGTTATTTGTTAAACCTACTGAAGCTGGCCGAGCATTTATTGGTGATTGTTCTGAAGCTTGCCCATATCCAGGTGCTAAACCCTATCTCCTGATTTCGGGAGAAAATTGGGAAGATCACGAGTGGCTAACAACTCTCTTTAAAATTTCTGCAGAAGAGCTACCGCTGCCGAAGAAGAAAATTTAAAACTCTTACGATTCAAAATCGTTTGGCCAGTCATTAATTTTAATATTTAAATGATTCAACAATCCGATAACATCTGGAAATGAAAAACTAGCATTAGTTAATGTATTATGTTGGATATCAATAGTGTAATTCACTGCCTTGGTAAAATCAGCGTGTTTTAGATTCGTATGCATGAACAAACTATTTTGCAAGTCAGTACTCATAAAGCAGGCATGACTTAAATTCGTCTCTCTAAAATCCACATCATAGGCTTTACAGTCTTCTATAATCAAATCAGGAAGATCTAAACCATAAAAACTGGAATGGCTTATATTGCTTGTATAAAAATAGAGAGGGCTTGTAAGCTTTACCAGTGGCCAACTCAATTCCGTCCAATTGATCCCTACAAGCTTAGAGTTCTTAAAAGAGACCTCTGAAAATTTACAACCTGGAAACTTTGAGAGCGACAGATCGCATGACTCAAAATCGCAATCCGTGAATTTCACTTTATTAAAAATAACGTTAGGAAATTTACACTGTTTGAATTGGCAATTTTGAAACTCTACATGCTCGATTCGAGTCTCTTCCAATGTAAGATTAGTGAATGTTTGATCAGAGTATCTATTAAGATCAAATCCAGACATAGTTAGCATATTTCCTTGGTTTAATAATGCTTGATTTTTGATTTAAAGCGCAACAGCAACAATAATACACTAAAGCCCGCCCCTACGACCATTCCCCACCAAAGACCGACTCCGCCAAAATCTAATCGAGTTGCCATAAAATAGCCTACAGGTAAGGCAATACCCCAAAAGCTTAAGATTGAAATAAATAAGGTAAAACGCGTATCCTTCAGCGCACGTAATGTGCCAAATAATGAAATTCTTATAGCCTCAAAAATTTGAAATAGCGCACTTACCATCAGGAATTGAGTTGCAAAATGCACTATTTCTGAATTTCCAGGGTTATTAACATCAAAATCAAGCGAAATTAGTTGGGTAGGAAAGCACCAATAACAAATGGCAACAAGCAACATAAATAACATTGAGATAAGAATACCTACATAAGCAGACTGCTCTGCCGCCACTTTATCACCTGCACCTAATAAATGCCCCATACGCACTGTTATAGCTTGTGCCGTAGAAAAAATCACAGCCATCAATGTTCCAAGGTATTGTAAAGCAATTTGATTTGCAGCTATAACTAAGCCTCCAAACAACCCCATGATTAGAGTAAGTGCAAAGAAAAAAGCAACCTCAACGCAATACATAAGACCCATGGGGGCGCCAATGTGCAGCAGCTCAACGAAATAAGAAGGTTTAGTGGGTTTTAATAAATAACCAAAATAGCGTTTATAATTTCTATTCGTTAACGCATATCCCCCTATAAAAAGTACGGTAATCCAATTGCTGATAGTTAGACCCCAACCTGCACCAGCAATACCTAACATTGGTAACCCAAACTTGCCGAAAATAAGAGAAAAACTAAAGAGAATAGTTAATGAAACTGAAAGTATGCTGAATACCAAAATAAGTCGAGCGCGACCCAAGCCCATAATTACTTCGAGCAAAGCTATCATGATAACATTAGGTAAAATACCCCATGCCATAGCGTGTAAATACGTTTTGGCAAGCAACACAATAGCCTGGCTTTGCCCAACAAGAGAGAAGAGCGAAGACATATTCCAAAATAATACAAAGGTAGGGATCGCTAATAAAATGGCAAGCCAGAACCCATCACGAACAACCAGTAAAATTCCCTGTTCATCTTGGGCACCGTATTTATGCGCTACCAAAATATTAATAGCGCTCAAGGTTCCAAAAAGTATGACAACAACCGTTCCAAATGCCCAACTTACTAATGATCCAGCGGCTAAAGTTTCTGGACTTAAGTGTGCAAGAAAAATTGTTTCGAAAAACCAAACAGCGGATTGTATCAAACCTGTCAGAGCAAGAGGTATTATCAGTTTCAGTAAAGGATAAACATTGTTTTTCAATGCCATCATGAAATTAAGGCCTCGAGGGCACCCTTATCCCCATTCATGATGAATAAAACATTCTCCGCAATTTTTTCAATAGGCCACTCCCACCACTTAAGCTGCAATAAAAAATGAATGGTTTCATCATTAAAGCGTTTGCGAATAACCTCTGCGGGGTTCCCACCTACTATTTCATAAGGAGCTATATCTTTTGTTACAACAGATCCTGTCCCAATAATTGCTCCATCGCCAATACTCACTCCAGGCATAATGATTGCGTTATAACCAATCCACACATCATTGCCGATCACGGTATCTTTTTTGCGAGTTGGAAGAAATGGCACCTCAGGCCAACAAGACTGAAAAATAATAAAGGGGAAAGAAGAAAATCCGCCTAAATAATGATTCCCACCGTTCATTATAAATTTAACATGGGTAGCAATCTGGCAAAATTTACCAATGATCAGTTTGTCACCAATAAAATCAAAGTGGTAAAGTACATTTTTTTCAAAACCATGAACATCATCAGGGTCATCGTAATAGGTATAGTCGCCAACAATAATGTTAGGATTTTTAATAATATTTTTTAGGTATACAGTCCGCTCTGAGCCAGGGATCGGAAATAAATCATTGGGATTGGGGTGCATAAAATGGCTTAAGTAAGGGTTATTAAAACTTACATTCTACTTCAATTTTCACAGAAGCAGTGAAATAACTTAAAATCCATGGCATAAAGGTTAAAAATTAATCAAAATGCCGGGAGAGTCATTTAAGGTGTGTAAATAGCGCGGGAGAAAATTTTTTAACGCTGTAAAACTTAACTTCATGCTCAATCTCTCATAGTCTCACCTCACTGTCAAAATATTTTTTAATAAAAAAATCAAAAAAATTATTGC
>DAIDKT010000042.1 GCA_027449905.1 Legionellales bacterium | reverse complement strand
TTGGTTTGAGCAACACAAATTGCGCATAACACAAAAAATCACACTGTATCAACAAAACTGGAGTGTGATTAAAAACGCTATTCAGGAGCAAATAAAAATCTTAATGCTTCAAGCCGCATGAGCTAAGTGCGAAACTCGTGTACGAAAGAGCGCTGGATTGAGCTCATGCGCAATTATTTTTTTGAATATATTATGAAAGAGCATCATTCTTTCAAAGAACAAGGTTTATTTGCGATTTGGCTAAATTTTTTTTCTATTCTTGCCAACGTCACCTACGCCGGAGCTAACCCCATTATTAGTTTGTTTGAAGAGTATAGACAGCGGCAAATTGCAGACGGTGCTGATCCTTCTCGCACCAAACTGATTTCTTATGGGGTCGATTTTGCACACTATAAGTTTCTGAATAAACCATCACCGAATCAAATACACCCTGTCTTGGCTTGTATTGGTCGAGTAGTCCCGATCAAAGATGTCAAAACATTTATTCGAGCTTGCGCCTTGATTATTCAGAAAATACCGGGTGCGGAAGGTTGGATCGTCGGTCCAACCAATGATGATGAGGATTATGTTGATAGCTGTCAAAGCCTCATTGCCATGCTTGGGCTTGAAAATAAAATACGCTTTCTTGGGATGCAACATGTTATGGATATATTTCCGAAAATTGATTTGCTCTTGCTCTCTTCAATCAGTGAAGGATCTCCTTTTGTCATCCTAGAAAGTTTTGCTGTTGGTATCCCGGTTGTTGCGACTAATGTAGGCGGTTGCCATGAGTTAATCTACGGGAAAGATGCCGAGGATCAAGCATCTGGATCAGCGGGGCGCTTGGTTCACATGGCCGATCCCAATGGTCTTGCAAATGCAGCCTTGGAATTATTAACCAGTCAATCTGCTTGGGTACAAGCGCAACAAATTGGCTTGGCCAGAATACGAAAATACTATAGCATGGAGCAATTGGTTAAAAATTATCGAAGTATTTATGAAGAAGCAATGACATGGCCGGAATAGGGTTTGACTTATTAAAACTATGGAAACAAGGAACCTATCAAAGTTTGTTGCGTGCTTATGGTATGACCACATTGATGGGTTCTGGTCCGGGTTTGCTTATTATTATTGGAATCGGGGTTGTTTGTTTTTTTAATTTATTTGCAACGCCCAGTAATCTAGTGGCACAGCAGTTTTTAACTATCATTATTTACTTGTTTTCCTCTAGTATGATTCTAAGCTCGCTCTTTCAATATACATTTTATCGATTTATTGCCGATAAAATATATGCCAAGAATTTTAAGCCAGTGACCCCAAATTTTATCGGCGCGATCAGTTTACAGTTATGTATTAGTGTCTGTTTTTCGGTACCGATGGTTTGTTGGTTTTTTGGTGAATACTCCTTGATTCAGAAAATACTACTCACATCATGTTTTATCTTGTTGTGTTTAATTTGGTTTTCAACGGTGGTTTTGACTGGTTTTAAATCATATCGTCAAATGATTTGGGCATTTGTACTTGGTTATTGGTCGATGATAGTGGTTCATTTTTTGTTCGAAAAAAATGATCTGGTGTTTTTGCTTTTCCAATTTTTACTGGCTCAGGCTGTGATTTTTATCTGTTTGTTGTATGCGGTCTTGGATGAATACCCTGCTTACCAATCGATTAAATTTGATTTTTTAAAAAAAGACAATCTTTATTTTTCGCTGATTCTCGCCAACTTTTGTTATACCTTGGGGATTTGGATTGATAAATACTTATTTTGGTTCAATCCGGATACTGGCCTCCAGATTATACCGCCTTTGCGTTTATCGCCAATATACGACTTACCGATGTTTATCTGCTATTTCACGATTATACCCACAATATCTGTCTTTATGTTGCAACTGGAGGCTCGATTTTCTTTGATATATCCTGAGTTTATGAGCACCATATTTAGAAAAAAAACCTTAGCCGAAATCGATGCCAGTCGCGATGAGTTGGTTTGTGCGGGTCGTGATGTGATCTGGAGCTTGGTTAAAGTGCAAATAGCCATGACCGTGATCGTTTTTTTATCAGCCTCTTTTTTATTCTCCTTTTTTAAAATACCGACCATTTATTCAAATTTATTATTCATTTTGGTTATCGCTGTAGGTTTAAATGCAATTTTATGGGGATTACTGAATATTTTGTTCTATTTAACCCAGCACCGGCAGGCATTGTGTGTCAGTGCGTTGTTTTTGGTAACCAATTATCTGTTTACCCTGATATCATTCCATCTTGGCCCTGCATATTTTGGATATGGTTTTAGCTTTAGTTTATTGCTAGCGATTGGGTGTGCCTTGATATTTTTAAATAAAGATTTTAAAAATATCGAGTATTCGACGTTTATGATGGTAGAGTAGGAGCTCTTTACAATACATCTTCGTTGTAACTGCCCAGGTACGTCCTGAGCGCGTCTTTTGTTTGCGCGAAGGATCTCCTAAAATAGGCACAGTTTGAGATCCTTCACTGCGTTCAGGATGACGTAGCTGGGTAGTAACCAAAATTCTTTCATGTGGGTGTGTCTGATGCAAAAATCGATTTGTATATTTCAAAACAAAATCACCGCTGTCAAAGTAACGGCTGGATATATCAGCAAAAAAATGCGAGAGATGTTGAAAACGAACGAAGAGATTGACGAAATTGACACTTACTCAATTATTGCAGTTAGCTATGCACCTGATGAAGATATATTTACCATCTTAATGAATATCAATTACACGCAATTTACAGAAGCGACCTATATACGCACCGATTTTTTACAGATACTTGAAGCAGATCTCGATATTAAATTTCTATTGATTGAAGCAAATTTAAGTGAAATAGGGGGTAACGCTGTGACGGGGCTGGTTAAAGATATTATCACACAAATAAGTCCCACTTTATTGACCTTGGTTGCTGGTGAACAGTGCTTGCAAAGTATGAAAGAGTACCAAAGCCCATCAACTTGTTTTTCATTTGATTATTGTGCTCACCAAAATGTGAGGCTATCGATTGATATTCATTCCAAAAAATATTTCACTAATCTACAAAATGTTAAGCTACCTGTTGATCAAAAAAATTTGGTTAGTACAACTAATATCAAGATCACGCAACATCAGGATGGCTTTTTTGAACAGCAGTTGATCATCCATAACGATGACCAACCATTCCAAGCAGTGAATTCTATTTGTGAGAGAATTTGCAGTCAATGCTCAAATTACTTTTTTAATTTTTTTAGTCGATGTTCAATTGAGCGCCCCCAAATTTATCCGATTTCTTCTCAATGCAGAGTTACGCCGGGGGGAGAGGAATGCAGCATACAAGGTGGTGATAATAATCTTTTTATAAAACCGATGAACATCTAACTCGACTTTATGAAATTTCTAATCCTAGCTAAAAAATGATAATTTTTACTTCGTTTAGATCTAAAATGGAACTAATTGCCGACGAAAGTCGGTATCCACAGTGAGCAATTTGTGTTTCTTGTGGTCAAGCCACGGGAATTCGTAAAAATTTCATAAAGTCGAGTCTAAGGCTTGTTGACAATTGGTATTTTGACGTCCTGCGACTTTTAGGAGATGAATTGTTAACAGCCTAGTATTTTACTAAAACAGGTTGTATTAGGATAGGAATGGATTACCCAGTAAAAATTGTAATCCTTAATACGCTGAAGAATTGGGAGTACGCTGCATTGAAAAATAAATATAATCATGTATTGGGTCCTGGTCGAAAAAGCGCTATTTTAGTATCGGATATGCAAAGAGCTTATACAGAAGGTTTGCTTGATGCTGAGTTTAATCAGGACAAAGAAATTGAAATCATCACAAACCTACTACAGGTAGCCTACACAAATGACATTCCTGTCATTTTTACCATCATTGCATTTAGCGACTATGAAATTCGACATCCCAACATTTGGTTACAAAAAATTCCAGATCTTAGCAAACTAAAAATAAATAGCCTTGAAACAGAAATAGATCCTAGACTTCCTTTTGAACAAAAAAACTCAAACATTATAATAAAAAAACATACTTCATCATTTTTTGGGACACAACTCGCGAATCAATTAAGATCCCAAGACATAGATACTGTCATTGTCACAGGATGTACCACAAGTGGATGTGTGCGTGCTACAACGGTTGAAGGCTTAGAAAATGGATTTAGAATGATGGTTGTACAAGATGCAGTCGCAGATCGTTGGCCAGAATCTCATAAACAATCGCTTTTTGAGATAAATGCTAAATATGGTGATGTAATTGACACATCCGCGGCAATGCTCCTAATGAGATAGTAATAGGCTAGTACCTTTTCATCTTCTGAAACCAGACACCCAGTGGCGTCGGTATCTAAATGGTTACCGGGCTCCAGTGTTCGGTGTATTTTCGATCAGATCAGTTAATGTTCGCATTAAAGTCCATTGATTTTGATGCGTCACTCGTTTACGCATTTCGGTGAGATTAGGTTGACGGGTTTGAAAGTCTTCAAATTGAGGATTATATGCATCACGATAGGGAATATGAACAATATCAGACTGGCTGTTAGCCAGTTTTTTGATCAAAATCGCCAGCTCGTTAATTGAAATCATCTGATCATTGCCAAGATTGACAATTTCACCGGCGGTTTTAGCATTCGATGCGACCTGATCCAATAAAATAACCAAATCTCTTACATCGATAAAACTGCGAGTTTGCTCTCCCGAACCGTACACCGTAATGGGTTGATTAGAGATGGTCTGTGCGACAAATCTGGGTACAACCATTCCATACTGGCCGGTTTGTCTTGGGCCGATGGTATTGAACAATCTCACCACGGTGATCGGTATTTGATATTGAGCATAATAAGCCAGGGCAAAGGATTCACCGGTAATTTTGCTGACCGCATATTCAGTGTGATGATTGGTCTGATTAAAAACCAATAAATCGTCGCTCTCTTGGAGTTGTTTATGATTTTTTCTGCCATAGACTTCGGAGCTTGATGCGAAGATGATTCGGGTTTTTTTATTGGCGGTTTTAGCCAGTTTTAACAATCTTTCTATTAAGCCAATATTGACCGACAGCACTTTGTCTGGGACTTCCAGTGTCTTAAATACCCCGACGATTGCCGCAAAATGATAAATACGATCAGCCCAATTCACCAATCCGCCCAAATCAGCATAGGTTAACATATCATCGTGAATACACTGAAAATAGTCATTTCCCTTGAACGACTGGATGTTTTCTTCTTTACCAGCACTAAAATTATCAATCACTTTTACATGATCGCCTGCATTGAGATGATGCTCAACAATATGTGAGCCTATAAAACCAGCACCGCCCGTTACCAAAATTTGCATATGATGCTCCATGAACATGGCTAAAGCCCAGACTGAGCCTGCTGATAAAATCAATTTAGACTATAATGATGATAATTACCATGAACTAGGTCGTTTTAGATATGAAAGGAATGTTGATGAAAACGTATGCTGTGGTTGGTCTTGGGTATGTAGGATTAGGATTGGCCGTTGCCTTAGGTCAGAAAAATCACGTGTTTGGTTACGATATTAATCCAGAGCGAATTGAAGAATTAAAACAGGGGATTGATAGAACGAAGCAAGTCGATTCGTTGACGTTGACCTCATCATCAGTGACCTATACCGATCGATTAGATGATATCAAACAAGCTAACTTTTATATCGTGAGTGTCGCCACGCCCGCATATTATTATGAAACCCCTGAGTTAGACCCTCTGGTTGCTGCATCGGAACAATTAGCGACGATCATTAAAAAAGGCGATATTATTGTTTTCGAATCGACCGTTTATCCTTTAACCACAGAAGAAATTTGTATTCCAATCTTTGAACGAGTGAGCAAGCTATCCAGTGGTAAAGATTTTAATGTTGGTTACTCACCAGAGCGAATTAATCCAAGTGATAAAAAACACACATTAAAAAGTATTACCAAGATTGTATCAGCCCAAAATAAAGAAACATTGGCGGCGATTGCCGACACCTATGCAACCATTTGCGATCATATTTATCCCGTGTCAAACATTGCCACGGCTGAAGCCATCAAAATCCTTGAAAATACGCAACGAGATGTGAATATTGCCTTGATGAATGAATTTTCCAAGATTATGCATGCGCTCAATCTTGATGTGGATGAAATAATTGAAGGTGCCAAAACCAAATGGAGTTTTGTACCATACAAGCCAGGATTCGTGGGGGGGCATTGTATATCGATTGATCCACATTATCTTGCATTTCAAGCAAAACGCCATGGTGTATTTCCAGAGTTAATTTTGTCCGCCAGGCGCGTGAATGATGAAATGACCGGATTTGTTATTCAATCGATGCTTGGGCTGTCAGTCAAAAACAAAATGGATTTAACCAAAACCAACCTTGCAGTTTTAGGTATCGCTTATAAAGAAAATGTTGCTGATATTCGTAATAGTTTATCTTTAAAACTGATTAAAGAGTTGCAAGCATACAACTTGCCTTGTCAAGTACATGATCCATTGGATTATGCGACAATCCGGGTCAACGAGGCTGTTCATTTGGTTGAGTTTAATCAGTTAGAGCAGATGTCCGTGGTGATTTTGGTGAATGCGCATGACTATTACAAAGAAATTGGTCTGGCAGCAATTTTGGCAAAATGCACGCAACCGTGCATTTTGATGGATTTGCCTCATTTATTTGCGGATGAGCACCATTTATTTAAAAATGTGATATATTGGCATTTATAAGTTCAGCCAGTCCAACATCTCAGGAAAATAGCATGCAACGGAGTCGCGGTTTTTCACTAACCGAAGTATTGGTTTCATTGTGTTTAGTCACAAGCCTATCACTTGCCTTATTGAAACAGCAATGGCAAATCAGTCAATTCATCCAGCAGATAGTGCTTCGTTTTGAAATCTTACTGCAGACAGATAATCAACAAGAGTCGCAGTCAGGTTTTAGCTTAATCGAATTATGCTTAAGTTTAATATTGATGAGTGGCATTTTAGCTTGCCTCTTGCAGCACTATATTTTGATTAAACATCAGTATTTATCGGTACAAACCACCGTTGAACATCAAACTGATTTGCTAACACTGACTGAGTCGATGCGGATGAGTATTCGCAAAGCGGGTTTTACACCTTGTTTGCCTGTTGACTATTTAAAAGTGATTGATCATCGAACAGGTCAAACCCAGATACCATCGCTTGTTGCAACCGAAGATAGGTTTCAGACGAACCGAATGGATGATGTGGTGTTTGTGATGAAGACCGTCAGTCAACAACTCCAACTACCACTCAATCAAGTGTTTCATCGCAACGATGTTGTGTTGATGGCGGATTGCTATCATGCGGAGGTACACACCATTGCCGCGGTCTACCAGCATGCAACATATCAATCGATTCAACTCAGTCAAGCGCCTGTCTTTGAGTTTCAATCACCCATTTATTTTGGCCTGTGGCTCTCAGAGTCGTTTTTTATCATGCATCACCATAACGGCTCAGGTTCATTGGCATATCAAGCTCAGCATACTGAAGAATTAACTTCATCAGTTCATGGAATGCGTGTCAATATCCACCAACAGTCCGGGAAAACGTTGGTAACCATCTTGTTAGACTTAGATAATAAAAAAACATACAACGTGATGACTCGTATGAGGTTGTCATGACTCGCTCCCAGGGCGGTTTCATTCTGTTAACCACGTTGTTGATGATGGTTATCTTAACCATTTTTGTCTTATCATCCCTGCAAACACTCTATTTACATCACCAAATGAGTAATCAATTGATTGCAAATCATCAGGCTTTTTATGAACTCGAATCGATGGCAGAAAACATGGTGCATCATTTAGCCACCCATGAAAATTGCAGCTCAAACGAGCTCAACAATACGCATATCACGGCTAATTTTTTAAAGCAGTATGGTTGCAAAATATCAAATAGTGCCGGGATGCAAGATACAACTTTTTATTATTCTCTCACCGATTTAGGAAACTACCCTTGTCTTGAATTGATAGAAGCCGGCCTTCCCTATGAGAGCCATCATTGGTTACTGCATATCATGAGTCAGCATTTACCGTCCCAAGTTTTACAATTACGCATAGCGTTGGCACAAAAAAAATCAGTCTGCGCATCAACAGACAGGCGTCGAATTAAATCAGGAATCATCAGTTGGAATTTATACCGTGTCTAAATTAAAAAGGCCGCCTGCCAGCGCGAGTGTTAACGTATATGTGAATGCTGCGGCCAGCCTTTTAATAAGCCCTCTTGACAAGCATGATGAGCATGTTACTGTTACATATCTGCTCTACAAATCTTGATGTTACTTAACGGAATATCTTCAATCCCAAGGAATTATTTTGAAACGTTCACTCAACATCTTGATGATTATCACCCTCATCCTGCTCTCAGCATGCACGACCATTAATTCTTCGCGCCAACTGGTCGCGGCTCATGCTAAGTGGGGAATTGTGCCATTTACCAATCACACCGAAGTGCCACAAGCGGGTTTGCGTGCCATGAGTATTACCAAAGGTTTGTTGGAAGCAAAAGGGATCACGAATATTGAGACTTTTCATACCAAGTCCTCTTGTAATCAACTATTGAACTGTCCAAATGGAGAGCCTTCAGTCAAAACAGCTATCAAATGGGCTCAATCCAAGCATTTACAATATGTGATGGTGGGTGCTGTCAATGAGTGGGTTTACAAAGTTGGCCTAGATGGTGAACCAGTGGTCTCAGTGGCATTGCAATTATATGACGTGAAAAATGGTCGTTTAATTTGGAGTTCGGTCGGCAGCAAATTTGGCACCAGTCGTATGGGTTTAAGTGTAACTGGACAGTTATTGTTAAGAGAAATGCTGGTAACGTTGAAAGTTTTTTAATAAATCAACGGATGTAAACCAACGTATGACCCATTTTACCTGAAAATACTCAATTTTAGGGCATGTTGACAATTCAGATCTTGACGTCCCGCGACTTGTTCGCGGGATCCAGCTGGATCTATGTCTGTGCAATAGTGACGTGTATTGAGCAAGATCTCTGGATCCCGCGAACAAGTCGCGGGACGTAGGGCATCTGAAAATGAATTGTCAACAGACCCTAACTATGTTTTTTTTGGCCTTGAACGACATGACATGCCAAAATGCTGGGTCAAAGCTCAGCCTTGTGCCATAAGTAGCTTGGGCCTTGGACCAACAAAGAGCTAACTCCTTTCTAAATTTCGTAAGTGCAAAAACCAACTCGTGAAAAAATCAGTATCTTTCGGTAGAATGCGTATATGAAAATTAAAATCAATAAGAAATATTTCGCAAGAAATCGACATCGAGAGCTTGAAGAAAGGGGGATTTTTAATACCATTTCCCGAGATTTACTGTTTTTAACGAACACATCGTTTATGATCATTTTGGCTCCTACGATTGTTATCAGCAGTGTGTTATCGCATGCATCATTGCTTATGATTGCAAACCTGTTTTTGGCATTTGGATTTGTGTTTAATTTTGGCCGGCGTGTCTTTGCGAGGGAAGTCAGTATTTCTGAATTTTTGATTACGCTGATTGTCATTGCCTTGTTGTGTTTACTTGCCTTTTATCTTTCACCGGCAATCACCCAGTTGTCATTTATCGGGGTCCTGTGTTTTATTAATATTTTTACCACCAGTATTAGTTCATTTTTTTTAATTAGAAACATCATTATCCCACCAATACAATCCTTGATTCAACGAGTGGCGCGATTTTTTGGTTTCGAGTTGACCGAACATCTTTTTTATGTGAGTCCCTTCAGCTTAGAAAAAGACCGCGGCACCATTGATAGATTATCAAAAAAATTTTATGGTTATGATAGTTTTTCGGACAAATTTGCGGAAGAAAATATTACCCCCTTTAACAACATGATCGCTGTCTTGAGTCGGTATGTGAATAAATATCAAGAGCCACTTCTGGGCTACGTCAATGATTACGTGCGAATCAAGGATCTTGAATCGACCATATCTAAACTGGTAACAAAAGGGGATACGGATAGCACTTTGACATTTATTAAAAGAAAAATAGATTTTAAAACAACAAAAATCAAAGCGTTAACTCAGGTTAAGACCGAATTGACTCAAGAGAGCAATCAAAATCGGGTTTTCATCCAACGATTTTTTAACCACTTACCGTCTAAAATAGAAGAAAACACAACAGAAGTATTCACTCAGTGTAATGCCTTGTTACAATCCGAAATAGAACGGCAACAAACAAAGATCGATCAACTCAACGCATGTTTGCCTATTTCAATGCCATAAATGTTTTATCGCTCCAAACCCAATGAGCGTGTTGAACACGCCGTTAAATCGTAATCAGATTCAAATAAAAAAGTTTGTCGATAATTCATCCTATGAAAACCCTTGCCCAGTGACCTAAAGAATGACCATTAAATAGAAGTATTTTCCAATCCTAAGATGAGCCTGAAATAATTAAGACAATGTCGTAGTTAGCTTTGTTTTTAGGGTTTTGATTTTTATAAATTATTTATTTGTTATTGTAGCATAAAGAAGACATTGTGGATGAAGTGTGGTCA
>DAIDKT010000041.1 GCA_027449905.1 Legionellales bacterium | reverse complement strand
AGAAGTCTCCGGTGATTTGATAATTTCAGGAGGCTTCAATTTTAAATAAAGGTATTTGAGTGCTAAATTTACTGGCTTATCTATATTGGCTCTAACCCAAATAATTAATAAATAGAGCGGCCAGCATTTTATATGATTATTCACAATTACTTTATAACACGCACTGATCACACTACCGCGCCAGAACGATTGTTCAGCAAAAAACCACGGAATTTAGTTGAACATCGTACGGAAAAACTACCATCTGTAGCACGACCTGCCTTGCAAGTGGTTGCTATACGGAGGGCTGCATGATGTAGCGGTGGTCCGAACGGCGGTCAATGCCAAATATCTAGCGAACAAGTTGCGGGACGTCGAAAACTAAATTGTGAACGCTCTTTGATTATGACTCGGTTTTTTTTAATTTGAAACGATTAATTCGTCGATTTTTATCCCTGTCTTTAATACTGCTTAAGATATAAAACTCTTTGACATTCAGTATGCTATCATGACAACTAGGCCCACAAATTTTAGTATTTAAGACCAAGTAGGATAGATATAATTTGGGTATTTCTTTTTTTGTTTGATGAATGTCATGTATCAAATAATCAGGACTGAATGTATTATCAATACACGTCGTTAGGGGCTTAACTAAAAGTGTGGGATCGACCAGCATGTTTTTATATTTAGCGTAAGCATATATTTTTGAGGTTAAGTCTGGTTGATCAGGGGGCAAGGATACACTACCTGAGATATATTCTAACGCATAATGGTCAAGATACTCATATATTCCATGCCAAAGCATTCCAACAATATTTTTATCACGATATTTAGTTAAAGTGCATAACCTGCCCAATTCAACTAATTCCAACTGCTGCGATTTAATGTTACAAAGATCAAATTTAGTTTCACCATAATAGCCAATGTGTTGCTGAGCTACTTCTTGTCGCATCAAGCGATAGGTCCCAACTGTTTGCTTTGTTTTTGTGTCGGTTACCATTAAGTGACAACAATACTGATCATATTCATCTTCATCTAGACCGGTAAAAGTTGATTTAATTGATTTAAAATATTGGGTTCTCAGGGCCAGACAGGAGGCAACTTCCTCTTTTGTCTCTGCAATATGGATCATAAACGTTGTACTATATGCGTTTACTATGAGCCTAAAAGGTGTTTTTTTCATATAGATTTTTTAAGTGGGTTCATTTTTATCATGGTGGATTATTTCAAGTTTTGGCTTTTTTTATGGACTGTTGTAGACGCGATATGGTCATGTCAACATTATATCATACGAAGACCTTAGTTCAAAGATTAGGCACTAGAAATTAAGCATATGAAAAGCTTGACTTCTCATCCATATAAAAAAACAATAGCACTCTCAAAAACAGAGGATCAGATATGCAAATTAGCCGTATCACAGGACGAGAAATTTTAGATTCTAGGGGTTATCCGACTGTTGAGGTCGATATTTTGTTAGATAATGGGGTTACAGGTCGTGCCAGTGTTCCTTCTGGTGCATCAACGGGTAGTTTAGAAGCATGTGAATTGCGCGATGAAAATCCATCTCGTTATTTAGGACGAGGGGTTTTAAAAGCGATCGAACATGTGAATCAAGATTTAAATCTGGCTTTAAAACATTTTTCAGTAGCTGAGCAAGCGCCCTTGGATGCAAGATTATGTGAATTAGATGGGACGCATAACAAATCTAAGTTAGGTGCGAACTCCATCCTGGCTGTATCTTTAGCAGCCGCAAGAGCGCGAGCAGCCGCGACAGAACAGCCTTTATTTTTGTCGTTAAACCAAATGGATGAAACAATGGTTATGCCCGTCCCCATGATGAATGTACTAAATGGCGGTGCTCATGCCGATAATAATGTGAGTATTCAAGAATTTATGATCATGCCTGTGGGCGCGTCAGATTTTCCTTCGGCATTACAAATGGGGGCGGAAACATTTTTTGCTTTAAGGTCAGTATTAAAAAAACAAGGTTTGAGTACTTCGGTGGGCGATGAAGGTGGTTTTGCCCCCAATTTAAAGTCGAATCGTCAGGCCTTGGACATATTAACTGACGCGGTGAGGTTAGCTGGTTTTAAACTCGGTCAAGACATGGTTTTTTCATTGGATGTTGCTGCATCTGAATTATATCAAGAGGGCGTCTATCATCTTGACTCCGAACAACTGACACTGTCGAGTGATCAATTAATCGATTATTATGCTGAGTTAGTAAACGAATATCCGATTGTTAGCATTGAGGATGGACTGGATGAGCGAGATTGGTCTGGCTGGCAACAAATGACGAGAAGACTTGGTCAGAAAATTCAGTTGGTTGGTGATGATTTATTTGTGACAAATCGTCAAATACTGCAGCGAGGTATTGCAGAAAAAACAGCCAATACTATACTGATTAAGTTAAATCAAATCGGCACGCTCACCGAAACACGAGAGACAATGCGTCTAGCTCGAAAAAATGGGTATAATTGTATTATTTCGCATCGATCTGGCGAAACAGAGGATACTTTTATTGCTGATTTAGCTGTTGCGTCGGGATGTGGGCAGATTAAAACAGGTTCACTCTGTAGAACAGATCGAGTGGCTAAGTATAATCAGTTGCTTCGAATTCATGAAGTGGCGAGATTACCTTACGCGGGTAGAGCAATACTGAAAACTTGAAGGGGTGTTTTCTCATTATGCGAACCATTGCTATTTTTTTGATTCTTGCGCTGATTGGCTTGCAATATAAATTGTGGATAGGCGATGATAGTTTTTCGCAATGGATTGAGTTGCGACGTAAGCTATCTAGTCAAGAGGAAAATAATAGAAATTTGGTGGCTCGAAATCGAGTGATTGAAGCGGATATTGCTGAATTAAAATCAGGTGATCAGGCCTTGGAAGAGCAGGCTAGATATGAGCTTGGAATGGTAAAAAATGGAGAAGTGTATTACCAACTTGCAGATTAGGGGCTAAGTGAGTCACTCCCACAAGCTAACCACCATGCCTCCACCGCCTGAACCCGTGGGTTTCACGGCGACAGCGCCTTCACTTTTTAATTTTTGTATATGATACTCCAACGTTTTTGGAATGAGTCCCCACTGACGAAAACAATCATTGGCTTGCTCAATGGCTTCGATGAGTAAATCCCGCGAGAACTCCATGTTGGTTGCTAGCGCCCGTTTGGCTTTCTCAACACTGTCATTCATCTGCTCATCAATCGAAGCAGCGATAGTCGGATTTTTTTTCCAAAGTTGTTGTACTTGTTGAATACAAGCGGAGGTTGTACTCATGTCACCGCATGATGATAGCCTCCAATTTGGCTGCCAACTTGGGTGAATGGAGGAATAGCGTCCCTCCTTAAAATAAATGCCGGCAGAGGATGAGACGGCGGCGATATCCAAGCCGCTGCTTTCTCCATGAAATAAATGCTCTAGTTCTCTGGCAAAACCATATAATTGCAGCGGCGTAATGTGCTGCTGGGCGACGAACCAGCGGGCAATTGCCACACAAAGCGCTGCTGATGCTCCCAGGCCTATGCCAGGGGGAACTTCATTTGTGATATAAAATGTACCATGCAAGCTTTCAGCGGGCAGACTTAGGAAATTGGCCGCATGTTTTAATACCTTCATGAATAGCTGCGATATATTTCCGTTGGTCTCTTTCGTGTCATTTACTTGTATTTCTAGGCAATGTGCAGGTGATTTTTTATAGCTTAATGTGAGCGTTTTATCTTTCAAGGGGAAAACCAAGGCCCCATATCCTCGAATGACGGCATGCTCACCTGCCAAAATCCATTTACCATGGGTGATAGTTTGAAAATCATAAAACATCAAAATTACCTATCAAATAATCTTGCTTAAACCGACGAGCGAGATCTGTTTGGTCTGGTCTATAGATGATATGAACATTTGGCCCAGCATCCATGGTGACAATAGGGCCATCACCTTCTCGATCCCATAATGCTCTTAGATGGTCAAGAACGCTTTGTGTTCTTTCGTTAATATAAGTGAACGGTTTTGAGCAGGTTGAAAATAATGAATGCATGTCTTGAAATTCGCGCCAGCATATTTGATACGCACTTTGCCAATCTTCTGCGAAGAATGAATCTAATAGTATTTTAAGGTTTTCCCTGGCCCGATGTGGTCGATCAGCATATTGGGGGCTGGTATGGATTAATTGATGCGCAACTGAAGAGGAGATCTCTTTTTCGGTATGACTGACGATGATGACTTCATGATTTAATTGTTTATAGGGTAAATCAATCGCACTGACATGCTCCTCATCCCACAAAGCCCATGGTGAGAAAAAAGAGCGACAGGAAGAACCAGAGCCTCGTCTACTTAAGTTCGCCTGGGTTTCAATGGAGGGTGTTGGTGTATGGGTTAGCTCACACAAAGCGGACACAGCGCATTGGGTTAGTGCCGCAAAGCTAGATGCCGAGCTAGCAAGCCCACTGCTATGAGGAAAATTATTACAGGATCGAACGACAAAAGCGCCCGAGTAATGGAACGTTTTTTTTAAAAAGTCCAAGTGTTCTAAAAACCGTTGTTGCGCATGCTTTGAAAGGGTGAGCTCAGCCACACCAGGAGTATGCAGGGGTTCCCAAAAATCTTTTTTTCCGGGGTAACTTTCCAAGGAAACGGAGCTTATTAAGTCTTGCAATGTGTAAGACAATGACGGATTATCTGGAATATTTTTATCGAAATCTTTTTTTCCCATATATTTAATTAGGGCTATATTAGACGGTGCTTGGCCTAGCCACTGTTTCATTTTTCAGGCTCCTTTAACGTCCCGGTTCATTATTCCAAAGAATTTTATGTAATTGGATCTGAAAACGTACCTCACGTTTATCTTGAATAATCCACTCAGCTAATTCCCTAGGATTTAACTGCTCCCAACTCGGTGAGAAGAGTACCTGTGCGATTTGGGTTAATTGATACTGATCAATTAGATTGCAAGCCCAATCATAATCACGTCGGCTACACAATACAAATTTTATTTGATCCGTTTTTTTTAAAAGCGCGATATTATCCAGTCTATTTTTTTTTAATTCACCTGAATCCGGTGTCTTCAAGTCCATCACGATCATGACGCGCTTATCAACCGAGCCGATATCAATCGCGCCACTGGTTTCAAGCGATACGTTGTAGTGTCGATCGCACAACTGTTTAAGAAGCGGTATGCAGCCAGGTTGTGCCAGCGGTTCGCCGCCGGTGATGCACACATATGCACAGTGATAATTGGCTAAGCTCGATATAATATCCTGAATAGCAATGAGTTTACCGCCTTGAAAAGCATAAGCAGAGTCGCAATATTGACAGCGCAAAGGGCATCCAGTTAGTCGCACAAAGACCGTGGGCATTCCGGTATTGACGGACTCTCCTTGTAAGGAATGAAAAATTTCGGTGATACGTAGAGAGGTCATCAACCACCCAATGTTGCCAATTTAAGGCGGGCAAGCTCGGCCATATTGGTATCAGGGTATTTCTTCACAACTTCGCGAAGGCGCTCTTTGGCTTCAGGTACTCGATTGCATGCTATCAGGGCATAGCCTATCTTTAATAGACTTGCAGAGTACTTGCTAGAAGACGGAAACTGTTGGAGTACAGAATCAAAATGGTCGATGGCTTCTTGATACTTCTTTTGAACTAAACATAATTCACCAAGCCAATATTGTGCATTGGCCATATAACCACTTTGTGGATATTTTACTGTAAACGTTTGCATGGCAATCAGTGCTTCTTGGTATTGTTTATTTTTAACGAGTTCATAAGCTGCCAAGTAACTAATTTGTTCATCTGCTGGATTTGTTGTGGGTGAGGAAATCGCGATTGATTTTGATTGCTGTGGTACTTCATGCGATGGTACTTTCGCATCCATGGCTTGATTTGTTTGAGCTAAATTTGGTTTTAGGGGGGCAACGGCAGGCATCGGTTTTTTAGTGGCTAAATTCAGTGGTGCTGGGGAGGCATTTTGGGTTGTTTGATCTTGTGAGTGAGCCACTCTTGCATCTAAATCCTTATAGAAAGTTAACTGTTGTTCTTGTAATAGTTTTAATTCATGGGATTGTATTTCTAATTGGCCGCGTAATTCTTGAAGATCTTGTTGTAATCCTTGAATTTTATTAATTAAATCACCATTATTTCCTTCGCCAATCGTCGTGCCGTCCTCTCTGGCTAAAGCAGGCTCTGTTTCATCAAAATTTGCGTCAGTTGATTCGTGAACAGACGGCAATCGAGCCGTCTGTTGTTGCTCAAGAAGCGCGAAATTTTCTCCCTCATCTACAACCGGTGCCTCTGCGCTCGTATCGAATGAAACCAGGCAAGCAATGAAGCACAGGGTGCAAATAAGGTGGCGCATACGAATCATCTAGTTTCCTCATAGGTTAATTCAACTCGGCGATTTTCAGCATGTGCTGCTTCATCATGTCCCAAGTTTGCAGGCCGTTCTTTACCATAACTGACAACTCTCATTTGGTTGCGGCTGACACCCGCCATGCGAATGAGATCGGCAACTGTGTTCGCACGATGTTCACCTAAAGCAACGTTATATTCGCGACTGCCTCGTTCATCGGTGTTACCGGCGATCAGAACTTTTGCTCCAGGATGTGATTTTAGATAATCAGCCTGGGCATTGACTGATGCGACATATTTTTCTTGGAGGGCGCTGCTGTCATATGAAAATAAGTAAATTTGGTTATGTGGCGCTTTTGTGGTGTACATTTCGCCGGCTTCTTGTCCGGAAAAACCACCATTTAAACCCAATCCGTGCGCAGACAGCCCTTCTTCACCATTACCTAAACCAGCCAGACCAGGGGTTTTTGAGCAAGCTGCAAACAAAACAACACCGGCAGCGGCCAATCCAAATTTTGCAAAAGTTCCCAGTTTCATGCCTTTAACTCCTTCATTCATTATTATGGTTGACCATTTTACAATTGTTTTAAAAGCTTGGCTAGGGTCTGTTGACAAATCATCTTTCGAAGCCCTACCTCCGGCTGCTTGTCCGCGGGACCAAGATATCTTGCTCAACGCACAGCACTGTTGTTCTGAAATATATCGATATGGATTCCCCGAACCAGTTGCGGGACGTCGAGATCTGAATTGTCAACACACCCTAGTACAACGATTCGCTAATCAGCAATTTTCTAATTAGGCATCACTCTTAAGCGGGGATATCTTGCTTAACCTGTTGCACCGCATAGTTAGATAATTGCGCTGTTAGAGCGCGCGCGGCCTTATTGGCAGCTACCACCCCGCCATAAGGTGTATCACTCGGGCATACAACGCGTTCTACGAAAGTTCGCGAGCCAATCACTTGATTTTCAGATACGCGAGTGAGTACCGCTTGAACGGTTAACTCGATAACACTCGGTTTTTTAATAAAGTTTTGTTGTAGGGCAAATAATTGTGTATCTAAACGATAGTCAGTCTTATCGCTATTGGGGCCTGAAGCGACCCCATGAAAAAAATGACTATTTTGCAAGCTTTGGACAATGAGGGGAGTCAACATCGTTGCAGGTGGACCAATCCAGCTGCTATGTGCAAAAGCGCTCAGTTGAAATGGTTTGTCGATATAAAGCATTTGCTCTGTCTGATATCCTGACACGGCTTCAGGTTGGGATACTAAAATTGATTTATTGGAAATGGAAGTATCTAATCTTTTGGAACTAAAGGCGCTAATTTTATACTGATTTGTTATCGTTGGTTTGATAGGTGTGCACGCCGCGGTTAAAGTCATGATAAAAATAATGCAATATATCTTCAATTTACTCTCCTGGACCTGGTTTAGCAGGGGCAGTGCCCCGAAGGATGACAGACGGATTCTGTCGCAATTCGACGCTTACCTGCTCAAGATTGGCTGCAATTAAATCTAAGCGCCGTAAAAGTACAACCGCAGGCGGAACAGCTTGTTGCGAAATTTTGTCAATGGTGTTTTTCCCTGCTTTCATTGTCAAACTCATTTGTTTTCCTGCAGAAGAAACACTGTTTGACATAGAGGTGAAATGTTCTAGAGTTTTTCTCATTTCGCCAATGAGAACAGGCAGATCTTTTAACGCTTTATCGATGTGTTGTTGATCATTAGCAAAGAGATTGGTGATGGTTTCTAGATGGCTCAATATTTTACTTAAATTAGCCGTGTTATTTTTGTTCAAAAGGCGTTTCAAGCTTAAGCTAAGTTCTGTGACGGTTTTTTCTAATTGATTTAATAAGGATGATTTGTAAGGAATAACCGGGTAGGGTTGGCCTGGTTCTTTTGCTAAAGGAACGATGGTTGGTGAGGTGGCTGATAATCCCAAGTAGGTCGAACCGGTAATGCCTTGAGAAATCAGTGTGGCTTCGGTTGCGGTCGTAATGAGCGTTCCTTGTTCAATGTTAAGCAATATTTTTACTTTCTGTGGGTCGGCTTTATTGAGCTCTATGGAGTCAATCGAGCCTACTTTTACGCCATTGAATTTTACCAATGAGTCTTCACTTAGCCCAGAAACGGCTTCTTCCATATAAACGATGTAGGTATCGTATTTTCTGTTATCAAATCCAACAGATAACCAAAGGCCAGCGGTGAGTAAGCCCACGAGCAAAATCACAACAGTTAAGCCGACCACGGTATAATTTGTTTTTGACTCCAAGTGGGTTACTCCTTTTTTTAAGATACCTTAAAGTAATCAGCAATCAGGGGATGTGTGTTTTTCATCAGGGCATCCAGGGGTTCTACACTAATGACTCGGCCCTCCCCTATAAATGCAACCCGATCCGTTGTGCGGCGTAAAGATTCAATATCATGGCTCACAATGACAATCGTTAAGTTTAATGCACGTCGTAAAAACAAAATTAGCTGGTCAAATAATTTTGCACTGATTGGATCTAGTCCAGAGGTTGGTTCATCTAAAAAAAGCAACTCTGGATCCATGGAAATAGCACGGGCCGCTGCTGCTCTGCGTTGCATGCCGCCACTTAATTCCGAAGGCAGCTTATTGGCGGCCTCTTTTGATAAGCCAACCATCGCAATTTTCAGCATGGCCAATTCTTTCATGAAATGCTCGTCTAAATGAGCCAGCTCATGCATCGGAAACATGACATTTTCTAATACAGTCATGGCCGAAAAAAGTGCGCTGTGCTGAAACAGCATCCCCCAACGTTTACGTAGCGTATTTGCTGCTCGTTCATCCAGGGTCCCAATATCCTGCCCAAAAACGCGAATGGTCCCTGATGTTGGTTTAAGAAGCATCAAAATGCTGCGTAAAATAGTTGTTTTGCCGCTACCACTGCCGCCAATGATAGCAAAGATTTCGCCTTTGTTCACGGTGAAGTTTACATTTTTGTGCACCCATTGATCACCCAAATAATTTTTTAAATTTTTTACCTCGATCACGGGTTCAGTCATTTAAAGTCCTAGCCAGCTATAGACAATAGAGTAGGTTGCATCAGTAATGATAATCAAGAAAAGTGCTTGAACAACACTGCGCGTTGTCTGGCTGCCGACACTGTCAGCGCTCATTTGTACCTGAAAACCCTGAAAACAGCCAACCAACGCAATGAGTATTGAAAAAGCGGGTGCTTTATATAAACCTAACATCAATTGTTTAAACCCAACGGTGTCTTGCAGCCGAGTTAAGAAATCATAATATCCGACGTGTAACATGAACTTAGACATGATCATCGCGCCCAAGACACTAAATAAGTCGGACCAAAAAATAAGCAGAGGTAGCATGATCGATAAACCGATTACCTTTGGAACAACCAGTAATTCGGTAGGGGACAGACCCATGGTATACAAAGCATCAATCTCCTCATTGATTTTCATACTGCCAATTTGTGCAGTGAATGCGGAGCTTGTTCTGCCCGCGACAATGATAGCGGTTATTAAGGGTGAAAATTCCCGAAAAATAGCCATGCCAGATAAATAAGCAATAAAAATCGTGGCACCATAGGTTTCTAACTGCAAACCCATTTGATAAGCCAATACGACACCAATTAAAAATGACAGCAATGCGATAATCGGCAAAGCATAAATGCCAGTTGACGCCATGTTTGAGACAATACTTGGGAACTGAAAACGATGCCAATGACCGCAGGCAGCAAATAGTTTATCTGTCAAATCGCCAATTAATATTAAAAAGCCGTCAGCTTGATCCAATTTATGAACGGTTTCTTTTCCAATTTGTTCCAGTATGTTTCTTTTTTTAGGCTCGGGTGGGATGTGCTGGTACACTTTGTGTTTTTTCTCAACCAACGCCAATAAATCTTGTTGATGGGAGGTAAAACCAACCAGTTGGAGGTTGTTGTGCGCTTTCACCAATATTTCGCAACACTGGACTAAATTTAAAGCGCCAGCGCTATCAAAATGGGTGAGTTTTTCACCATTGATGATGACATTTTGAGCGGTGGGTATCGTGGAAACATGAAATTCATTCACAATTTTGTCTACATTCAAGATAGACCAATTTCCTTGGCACCAATATGTATTTGTCGTGCTTTCAAATATGAATAGTATATCAGTCATGATGAATTATCTTATCTGGTGTCATTGGTGAACTGCTTGTGATAAAATTTAGGATAATATTTCTTATCGCAGGAGTATACTTATTTTTCAGGACTAAGAAAATATGTTTCACCTGCTGATGATTAACCCGGAAACCTTATGTCAGGCGATTACAGCCAATTTGAACAGCGTAAGCAAGATCATATTGATTTGGCGCTGATGCAAATTAATCAGACTGAAGATTTAAATGCGCTGGATAAAGTCAAACTGGCGCATGAGGCGCTTCCTGACTTTAATTTTGAAGATATCGATATCTCTTCCACTCGATTTGGACAGCCTGTTAAAACACCATTCATCGTCAGTTCAATGACTGCTGGGCATCGTGATGCGATTGATATTAATCGACATTTACTGGCTGCTGCAGCGGAACAAGGTTGGGCGATGGGGGTTGGTTCTCAGCGACGCGAGCTCACTGATCTGCATGCGGCGTCTGAATGGGAGTCCTTGCGCCAAGGGTATTTCCGTGTTCCTTTGTTTAGTAATTTGGGTATTGCTCAATTAATCTCGACCGATTCAGAAGACCTCTATCGTTTAACAAATGCGATTCATGCGACAGGTATCATTATTCACTGCAATCCATTACAAGAGTCTATCCAGCCTGAAGGAACTCCCTGGTTTAAAGGTTGTTGGCGCGCGCTTGAGGATTTAGTAAGAAAAACATCATTACCGATTATTGTCAAAGAAACTGGATGTGGTTTTTCCCGATCGACGATACAGCGATTAAGCGACATCGGCGTCACAGCGATTGATGTGAGTGGCTTGGGGGGTACACATTGGGGGCGCATTGAAGGGCATCGCGCTCTTCAACACTCGATGCAACAGCGCGCTTCACAAACCTTTCGAAATTGGGGGATCACGACGGTCGACAGTGTGAGGGATGCTACTGCTTTAAATCGTGATATAGAGATTTGGGGCTCCGGTGGCGTTCGTCATGGATTAGATGCTGCAAAATTGATAGCGTTGGGTGCGACCACTATCGGTTTCGCGAAGCCATTGCTGCAGGCGGCTTTGGTTTCGGCTGAGGCCGTAATCCATGAGATGGCTGTTATCGAGTATGAATTAAAGGTTGCTATGTTTTGCACCGGCAGCCCTATTTTGTCTGATTTAAAGGAGTCGTTATGTCCCTAACCATGAATGCGAGTCAACTATTTCAGGGCTTTTCAAAATTAACCCGAGAAGATCGATTTCAGCGATTGTGTGCGATGGGCGCTTTGACGCGCGATGACGTGGCTTATTTGTGTGAGGGTGGTTTAGAAAGCATGGATTTGGCTGATAAATTAATCGAAAATGTCATTGGTTATTTTCAGCTACCCATGGGAGTGGCTACCAATTTTTGCATCGATGGACAAGATTACGTGATCCCGATGGTGGTTGAAGAGACATCTATTATCGCGGCTTTATCAAAAACAGCAAAATGGGTGAGACAGCAAGGCCATATCCAGACGCGCGTTGATGGCGAATGCATCATTGGACAAATACAATTAGCAAAGGTTATTGATTTCGAACGATTTTCTCATATTTTTTCTGAAAACAAGCATTTTTTGATAGAAAAAGCCAATGAAGAGGTTGTTGCGAGCATGGTGAAACGTGGTGGCGGTGTGATAGATTTACAACTGCGGCGATTACCACGTGATGACGGCGGTGATATGGTTATTATTCATTTGACCATGAATAGCTGTGATGCAATGGGCGCGAATATTATTAATCAAGTCCTAGAGTATTTAAAGGCGCCGATAGAGCAGCTGACCGGAGAAGAGGTCAGCATGTGTATTTTATCTAATCTAAATGACCAAAAGCTTACGACGGCAACGGTGGTTGTTGAGGATGTGGCTCCAGATTTAGGAGCGCGGATCGAAGAAGCGTCTTTTTTTGCCGAGTCAGACACTTATCGGGCAGCGACCCACAATAAAGGTGTGATGAATGGTATTGACCCTGTTTTGATTGCTACCGGCAATGATTGGCGAGCAGTGGAAGCGGGTGTTCATGCATTTGCCGCGCGAAGCGGTCGCTACCAGGCAATCACACGCTGGCGATATTCAAACAACGTGTTAACCGGAGAATTAACCGCTCCGATTATTGTTGGCACCATTGGGGGGGTCACGGCATTGCATCCAACTGCACAAATGTGTTTGCGCATGATGGATATTCAATCAGCCAATCAGTTGTCAAGGGTGATAGCAGCGGTTGGGTTATTACAAAACTTGGGTGCAATCAAAGCCTTATGCACCGAAGGTATCATTCAAGGACATATGAAGCTTCATTTAGACAATTTACTGATGGTTGCCGGTGCGACAGATAAAGAAGTGCCTGTGTTGAAAAAGCGATTGCAACATTACTTGGCACGCCATAAACGAGTCAGTGTCAATAATGCGTGTGAGTTATTGGCTGAAATTCGTGAAAGCCAATTTGCTTTATGAAGTGGGCTATTCCTGCCAAGACTTTCTTAGTCGGAGAATATGCAGCATTGTTTGATGGGCCCGCCCTCGTTTTGACGACCCAACCTTGTTTTGAAATAAGCTTGACGCCATCGCCTGGTTTGTCAGGGATTCATCCTGAATCACCGGCCGGGCGTTGGTGGTTTCAGCAACCCACTCATCAAGTCGGCCTCGAATGGTTTGACCCATACCAGGGTCGTGGTGGCTTGGGCGCCTCGAGTGCTCAATTTTTGGGGGCCTATCTAGCCAGCGCTTATCTCCATCAATGTCCCATCATTCAGGAAGACCTGTTACAGGCTTATCATCAAGCTGCCTGGCAGTCGCGCGGGCTAAGCCCGAGTGGTTATGATGTGATTTCCCAAAGTATGTATGGGTGTGTTTATTTAAATCGACAGCAGCAAATTTATCAATCATTCACATGGCCTTTTTCTGATATATCTTTTATTTTGCTCCATACAGGGAATAAGTTAGCGACACATCAGCATTTACAAGAACTAAGCCAAATAAACCATGTTGATTTATTATTTAACATTTGTGAAAGTGCCCATCAAGCATTGATATATGCCAATAGTGAGCAGTTTGTGTCTGCGATTAATGCTTACTATCAACAATTGCTGATGATGAGTTTGGTTGCACCTCATACCATTGCGGCGGTTAAAGCATTGCAGCAACAAGATGATGTGCTAGCAGCGAAGGGCTGCGGCGCATTAGGCGCAGATGTTATTTTAGTGATCGTTCCTAAATTATCGCTAAATGAGATGACCAATCGCTTAACCGCATCAGGTTGGAGGGTGATCTGTCAGGATGCACTGACCTCCTGCGACCAAAGCTTTGAATGAGCGTCGTGACTCGATCATTGTTGCGACTGTTTCGATCCTGATTCATATATAAGCATGTTGCTGTATGTGTCACAAGGTGAACACTCTGTTCAACGCATGATTTTAAGACGACTAACCGACATGCAATACACCCGCACACCTTTGCGGGTGTTCGCGTTGGCTACCTACATTCAGATATTGATACCGTTGAGCGAATGTCGATTAAGGGAGCGGGTGTGTTTTCAACCGCTCCGGTGAGCTTTCCATCTAGCTTGGACAAAAGCTTGATGAGATACCATCTGCGATCATGGCGATTGGGTAGGTTACAAACATAGAGGCCGCAGCCAATAGTGCTAGGGCTAATGCCAGTGCAAAGGTAGCGATCGTAAGTGTTAGTAAAACGGGGATGATGGTTAGAGCGATACAAATTCCTATTGAGTGGCCAACTTCTGCGAACCCATGTGTATCAGTGTGATTACCTACTTTATCAAAAGCGCCCTTCAGACTACCCTTGAACGCTATGATGTAAGGAGAAACGGCTAATTGCCCATTTCTTTGAAAAAAAGCTGAGTAACAATTGGTTAATTTACTGAAACAACTCATTTTTATACTCCAAATCTGATTGATGAGGCCAATTATTATGCATTTTTAATTGGGAAATTAATAGCCCCTCTCGTTGCATCACTGAAATAGAGAACTTTTGGAAAAAAATGACTTGAAATATTACTTAATTCCGGTATCATCTCATCCTCTGATACCGATGGTACTTTACTCTGTTATCTGTGAGCAGGATGCATAAAATAACTTGCTATTTTAGCATAATTCGGTAGTATTCAACCCCTTCGTGGGCCGTTAGCTCAGTCGGTAGAGCAGAAGGCTTTTAACCTTTGTGTCGTAAGTTCGATTCTTACACGGCCCACCAATATTAAAATATTAATCAAAATCATCACACGATTCGCGCTCGTAGCTCAGCTGGATAGAGTACTTGGCTTCGAACCAAGGTGTCGGGGGTTCGAGTCCCTCCGAGCGCACCATTTAAACTCTAGTAAAATCAAATAGTTAGCGAGGTCTTGGTTCGTTGTTTGACTTAGGAACCAAGTCGGGGTGACGTAAACGTGCCCGAGACTCTCTCCGAAGCCTTTCTTAAATGGTCACTTGAAAGGTGTGCATAACGCAAAACCGTATCATATTCTGACCATCCACCCAGTTGCTGTAATTCATGTAAAGAGGTACCATTCTGTACATGCCAGCTTGCCCAAGTATGTCGTAAGTCATGCCAGCGAAAATCTTTGATGCCTGCCCGCTTCAAAGCTTTTAGCCATGCATGATTATTACAACGAGAGACAGGTTTTCCCTGGTATGTGAACACATATTCGGAATGCCTCCCTCTTTGATGCTTTAAAATTTCTAGTGCATCCGAGTTCAAGGGCACAGGAATTGCTCTTTTCGTTTTAGATTGATCGGGGTGAATGAGCGCATGCCCCTTAATCAAATCTACTTCACTCCATTGCAATCCTGTGACGTTTGCTTGTCGTAACCCAGTTGCTAACGTGAATGACGCCATGTCTTTTAAATGTGGCGGCAATTCAGCGAGTAACCGTTGAGATTCTTTTTTGGTTAGCCAACGCAAACGTTTATTCTCAAATTTCCTCATCCGAATGATAGGAACAGATTCCAACCATTTCCAATGTTTGTGCGCTTTATTCAAAATTGCACGAATCAGTTCTAGCATACGGTTAACACTAGAAGGCTTAACACCTGTTTTTTCCTTTTCATGGGCAATGTGTTCGATAAGGTCATCAGTGATATTGGCCAGAAGCTTATTTCTCAGAAAAGAATCAAGCCACGCCAAATGATATTGATCTGTAACTAAACTTCTTTTGTGTTCAGCTTCTTCTAACCACCTAACAACCGCATCTACCCATGTTTTTTTCGGGATGGTTTTCAGCTCTTTTCTTTTCCACAATTCTTGCAGTATCTGATCGTGAAAAATTTGTGCTTCGTGTCTTACCTTAGTTTTAGTGCTTTTTCGTACACGCTCTCCAAGGTAGGTGATGTCAGCCCACCAAAAACCGTTTTTTCTTTTGAGTGCCATATATGATTACTCCTGTTATGGACACCCTGTGATGCATCGCAAGTAGAGTACTTGTTTCTAATGTGCATCACAAGATCTTGTTCTAAAAAAACCCAACTTCTGCCAATCTTGACACCTGGTATTTTCCCACCGGCAGCCATGCGTCTAATGGTTTCTTTATGTGCCCCAAGAAATTGTGCCGCCTGATTGATATCCAGTGTTTTCATGTGAACTACTCCTATTCACTATCACTGTGCAATTTGTTTTTGTTCATTTGAATGTCAAGGATAATCTGATAAAGCCTTGTCAAAGCTATTTCAGACGAAAAATGTGAAGGTATCGTTTGATCATGATAAATTGAACGAATGCTGCTGATAGGCGACCCTGTATGATTAGCAATATCTTTTAAAGTAAAGTGTGTCGATGACAATAAATAGTCAATTATTCCTTTGTAAATAGTGACCTTGAATTTGCACTGGCACTTCATAAGATGACACTCCTGTAATAGCCACAATAATTATTGTGTTATGAATTTAAAAATTGTTTAGTAAATTCTTACTACGTGATATTTTCGTCAGATGTGTTAATATCTACTTTTACATCAGTGTAATTAGTTACATCGATGTAAACCATTACATTAATGTAACTAAGTCAAGATATGTCAACAACTCTTTTAAACAATATTAATCATCTTTCATTGGCGGAAACACTCACCGATTTAATTGATCGTGAGATTAAACTTACCCCGGCTGCTCTTGCTCGGAAATTAGGAATTCCAACTAATAAGATCACTCGTATCCTTAATGGGGATGTTACCGATCCTAAAGCAAGTACTTTACTGCAAATTGCAAACTACTTTGGCATCACAATTGAACAATTGCTTGGTGTGGAGCCTATTGTGCGAGAAGGAGTTTCTCAAGGATTAACAGCAACACAAGCATTGCCTATTATTGAATTGAGTCATCCAGAGAAAATGACAAAAGATTGGTATCATTGGGTACCAAATGATATTGCTGGTGATTATTTTACCCTAGCGCTTGATTCTGACTTATACGAGCCCACTTTCCCGCAAAATTCGTTACTGATTATTAATCGAGATGTGGTTCCTGATGATCGTTCCTATATTTTGATTAAAAAAAACGATAATGCCCATCACTATTTGATAAAGAAATATGTGCAGGAAGGTGATCAGAGCTATCTCTATCCAATTAATCCCAAGCTACCAATAGAAATCTTCGATAAAAAGTTGTACATTATTATTGGCGTAATCCTTGAGGTACATCAAAAATTACGCACTAAAAGATAAGTTGTAAGGATGTAAAGATGGAGAAATGGAGTCAAGTAAATAAATTTTTACGGTTTATTTATCAGCATGTCGTTGTCAGGTTTGTTGGTCAAGTTAGAGAGCCTTACCTTATCCGCGTTGATAATATTTTTACTGATCCAAACAGCAACGAATTATTAGTTGCTTTTCATGTTGCCAATAAACGTATTAATCAGGAAATGACGGTAGCTGATTTTGTGAAATCCGATATGATTTATCTTGTTGATCCCCGCATTGTTTTTGATATGGGTCAACAATTTGGTTCAAATGCAGAAAAGCTTCTGGTTTCAAAACAGAAGGACTCTAATTTAAAAGCAAAATGTGTTACTGGCCTAAAGCGGGTGTTTATCGATGACTAACGTCTTGGCTGGTAAATCAAAAACCCCGCTTCAGTTTAAAGCATTTCATACGTTGCTAGGTTTTGCAGTTTTCTTTTCTTTAATCACGATCCCTGCCGAGGCCCAAGTCATCGATATCTTTGGTGTACAAATATCCTCAGAGTTTTTGTGGTGGCCTGTTGTTTTTTTTGTATTGCGATTGATCTACAGTGTCTATGGATTGGCCTACCTTCGACATACAGTTTATTTAGTGATTTTGTTCCATGCCGTTTATATTTTGTTTTTAAAATTTGCCATTTGGTTACCAGCATCATCATTCTGGAAGATGCAAGAAGCTTATACACAAGTACTCGGTAGAGATTTCTTTTATATTGTAAAAAGTTCATTATTCTTATGGGGTTGTATCCTACTACCAACACGCATGAATATAAAGCAAAGCCAATATGTATTTTTTGCTTCGTTGCTTATCTTTTTTATGCTGAATATGCTTTGGCTTAATCCCCAAGATGAAGTGAATGAATTAGAGTTGATCATTGGATTAATGATCTTCTGTTTTTTGAATCTCTTCTTCCAGATGTTATGTGATCTAATTTCTAAAATTGAGCAAATCGAACCTTTGAGCGACACTGATAATGGTCTATTCAAATTTAGGCCACAACAGCATTCATTGAAAGATAGCAACGCATTTAAATACCATCATATTCTGTTTTGTTCGAGTATCGTATTTTTTATTGCATCAAAAACAATGGCGGCTAAATTCATCTCAATAGGGTTTCTGACCATTAATGTTGGAGGCATTGTTTTTTCACTGGCTTACTTAGCAGCAGACATGATGACTGATGTGTATCCTGCATTCCCGAAACACATAACGATTAAATATAATTTAACACCAATCTAATCAATAATTACACATTACAATCCACCTAAAATCACCTCACATCTAAAGCTCCACTTACCTACAAATCAGTCTGACAAAGGGTTTTCC
>DAIDKT010000040.1 GCA_027449905.1 Legionellales bacterium | reverse complement strand
TTTATTGAGAATCCGTTTGCCACAGCGGGAGATAAAGCGTTGGGTTATGGTCGCTTGTATAAGACAGGCGATTTGGTTCGTTTTCTAGAAGATGGGAATTTATCGTATATTGGGCGCAATGATGATCAGGTCAAAATGCGAGGCTATCGGATAGAGTTGGGTGAGATTGAGCGTGTGATAGGGCGTTATCCTGGCATCAATCAAGTTGTGGTGATGCATTACCCAGGGCCACCTGCTTATTTAGCAGCATATTATGTGAGCTCGATGTTGTTGGATGAGGGGGCGATACAGGCGTATTTATCGATGCGCTTGCCGGCATACATGTTACCCAATGCCTTGGTTGCAATCGAGCGCATGCCATTAACAAAGAATGGGAAATTAGATCGTAAAATGCTACCAATAGTGGCATTAAAAGAAAATTTGTATGTTGCGCCAAGAACGATCTTTGAACATCACATAGTAAATATGTGGCAGGACTTTTTTAGTATGCGACAAATAGGTATTGATGATGATTTTTTCTATTTGGGTGGTCATTCAATATTAGCGATGCAAACGGTTAATCAAATTAACAAAAAATTTAATCTATATTTTGGTGTTGCTGATTTATTTCGTTTAAGGACAATTCGAAGGATGTCAGAAGCGATGATTCACTCAAACAAATTAAATCTTATAAAATTATTGAGTACGTCAAAGTTTGCAGACAAGGTTATTTATTTTATTCACTCCGGATATGGGGGCGTGGAGGTCTACCAAAATTTAGCAAATGCTATCAACGATCGTTTTCATTCATTTGGAATTGACCATTATTTTTTACATCACGATAATCCGCAGATAGATTCCTTAAAAGAATTAGCGGCATATTATATTCATTTGATTTATTCAGATAGATTTGGTGAGACATCTAAGATCCTAAAAAATCATTACAATAAATTGTCAAAACAGGACATGAGTCACGCTCGCTATGATTCGACTTCGTTTTCTAGGATTATTTTGTGTGGTTGGTGTTGGGGTGGTAATATTGCGCTGGAAATAGCGGCTCAACTTGAGTCACAAGGGCATACTCAGATTCAAGTTTACCTTTTAAATACCATGATGTCGACTGGAGAACAACAACGCTCAATAAAGGCAGTTGAAAAAGAAAAAGAATATTTTCGTAACAAGTTGCAAAAACGTCAATTAGATAACGAAGGGATTGAAAAAATAATAAACCTAATAAATGTTGTAAATGCATTAGACCATCGTGTGGATAGAGTAAAATTAAAGCACACTGAGATCGTGCTATTTAAGGCAATAACTCAGAGCGCACAAAATAAAAAAATGGCTAATACCTATGATAATCATATACAGCAGATTTCTGAAAAACCGGTTTTAATTATACCAATTCAAACAACCCATGATGAAATCACAGAGCAAGTAGAGTTAATATCCCAAAGTATCTATATCCATTCTAGCTGACGGATTTTCGCTATCGCGAAAAATCCAGTGTCTTCAGGTCGAATGGGTATAAGATCTGGACTTTCACCTGTAAGATAAGCCAGGTTTATCCTGGCGCACTCCAAAGTCCAGAAAGTCCAGTTGTTTAAATTGTGCATAATATTTATTAAATCATACCACACGATAAAATGACAGAGCATGTAGCGGAGATATCTCGAAGTAGGAATACCTATTTTACCCGCCGATTCAAGTTCCCTCTTCAATTAACCCAACTCGAGTGCTTTCTAGTTGAACAGAATCGCTTTCTAATTGTACAGATTCAATGCGCTGAAATCGTTGTGATATTTTTTTGGCGGAGGTATTGACTTCATTCACATCTTGATGAGCTAGGTCGATATGTTTGGTCAGCTTATCCATCCGTTTTTCAAAGCGTTGAAAATCATCTGCCAATGAATGTAAATGTTTTTGAATAATATGAACTTGTGTGCGTGTGGCATCATCTTTTAATACGGCTTTTGCTGTTGTTAAAACAGCCATCAAGGTACTGGGCGAGACCAGCCAAACTTTCAGTCGTTGTGACATGGCAACGATTTCAGGATAATTCGCATGAATTTCGGCAAAAATTGATTCTGCTGGAATAAACATCAGGGCGCCATCGGTTGTTTCATTGGGAATGATATATTTTTCAGAAATATCTTTCACATGTTTTTGCAAGTCCTGGCGAAACTGTTGTTGCAGTGATTTTTTTTCGATGGAAGACGGATCAACATTCATCAATTTTTGATAGGTTTCCAGCGGGAATTTGGCATCAATCACAATGTTGCCCGTGGGTTCAGGTAAAAATAAAATGCAATCAGCCCGCTTTTGGTTGGATAATGTATACTGCAGGCTGTAATGAGCGCTTGGCAAAACATTGCCAATTAACGATGCTAACTGAACCTCACCGAAGGCACCACGAGCACGCTTGTCAACCAACACATCTTGTAGACTAACCACATGTTGAGATAGTTCCGTGATTTTTTTTTGAGCTTCGTCGATGATGGCTAAACGCTTGACAACGTCAATAAAGGTCGTGGAAGTCTTTTCAAAGCCCTCTGTTAAACGATGATTTACTTGATGCGACAGGGATTGTAAATGATGACGCATTTCTTCTGTTAATGTTTGCAAATGCGTGGTTAGTGCACTCGCATGTTGTTTAAAACTGTGCCCCATCTGTTCACGAATATCAACCATCTGTCGCTGCAAAGTCTCTACTATTACCGTTTGGTTTGATAAGTGTCCCTGCGTCAGGTTTTCGCGCATGGTATGTTGATTCTGTTGAATAAGTTGCTGCAATTCGATATGGACTTGATGGAGTTGGTTGGTTGAGGTTTGTAGTGTTTTTTCATGGGTACGTTCGATGATCTGGTTCATGTGTAAATGACGTTGCTTCATTTTCAAAAAAAACAAGATACACATCATGAATATACAAACGAGCCCTGATAAAATCATCAGCTCATATAAAGTAAATGATATATTGTTCATGGTTAATATGGGGAATGGTGACGGTACATTAAGGTACCCTATTGTTGCTAACTTTGGTAGACTCACTTTCTAAATACCTGTGCATAGATTTTGTGATGAAGGCAATTGAACAACAAATGAATCTACTTCGTCAATTAATTAGACGATATGACCATCATTATTATGGTATGGATGATCCTTTGGTTCCAGATAGTGAGTATGATCGTTGCTATCAAGCGCTCCAGACATTAGAAAATCAATATCCTGAGCTGGTTACCCCGGATTCGCCGACCCAGCGTGTTGGTCGCCCGATTGCCAGTGAATTATTACCTGTAGCCCATCGGCTACCTATGCTCTCATTGAATAATGTTTTTTTTGAGGAAGAACTGCGACAATTTATTTTACGACTCGCAGAGAAATTGCACCTAGACCCAATTAATCTGCAATTTTGCTGTGAACCTAAATTAGATGGTTTAGCCGTCAACTTAACCTACGAACACGGCAGGCTAATCCACGCAGCAACGCGAGGCGATGGTCAAATGGGTGAAGATGTAACCAATAATATCAAAACCATTACCGCGGTTCCTTTGACCTTACTGACTGAAAGTCCTCCAGAGATGATAGAAGTTCGTGGTGAAGTCTATATGCCCAAAGCCGGTTTTGAGGCGTTGAATCAACATGCCAGGTTACATGGTGAAAAAACATTTGCTAACCCTCGAAATGCAGCAGCTGGTAGTTTACGTCACTTAAACCCGGCTATCACCGCCCAACGACAGCTTAACATGTATTGCTACGGAATTGGGGCATGCACAGGATTTGATTTACCTGACAGTCACATTCAACAATTGGCTTTGTTAAGCAAGTTTGGTTTTAGAGTATCTACAGAGAATCAATTGCGGCGTGGGATTTCAGGTTGTTTAACTTATTTTACCACCATGCAAGCAAAGCGTGCTGGGCTTGCCTATGAGATAGATGGGGTGGTCTATAAAATAGATAGTCAAGCGCTACAGAAAAAACTGGGCTTTATCTCGCGAGCCCCTCGTTTTGCATGTGCACATAAATTTCCAGCATTAGAAGAAATGACCCGAATTTTGGATGTGGATTTTCAGGTAGGCCGAACTGGCGCTTTAACCCCGGTTGCACGGCTTGAACCGGTGAATGTGTCAGGTGTAACCGTAAGCAATGCAACATTGCATAATTATGATGAAATTGTTAGAAAGGATATTCGTATTGGAGATGTGGTGATCGTTCGCCGTGCCGGAGATGTGATCCCTGAGGTGGTGTCGGTTGTTCAAGAAAAACGCAACCAAGAAACCAAGGCGATACGACTCCCCACGCATTGCCCTGTCTGCGGTGCTGACGTGATAAAAGAGCACCATGAAGCCGTTGCAAGATGTATGGGGGGGTTGTTTTGTAAGGCCCAATTAAAGCGCATGGCATGGCATTTTGTATCACAAAAGGCCATGGCAGTGGATGGATTGGGACCTGCGTTGATTGATCAACTGGTTGATCTGAATCTGTTGCAAGATGTTTCTAATTTATATGAATTAACGGTTGAAACTTTATCACGTTTACCACGAATGGGTAAAAAATCCGCTCAAAATATCGTGAACGCATTAGAGCGTAGTAAAAAGACAACTTTTATGCGATTCATCTATGGATTGGGTATTCGGGAAATCGGGGAGGCCACTGCACGCATTTTAGCCAATCATTTTGGAAATGTGGATGCGTTGAAGCAGGCTAGCTTTGATCAACTCATTGCGCTGAATGATATTGGACCAGTGGCGTGTGATCGGGTGCTGCGTTTTTTTGCCGAGCAACATAATACAGACGTCATTAATAAATTGCTAAAACTGGGTGTACAGTGGGATGATGATGTGCGCTCAGCCCCAAGCAATGAGCCAAATCCATTTTTAGGAAAAACAGTGGTATTAACCGGTTCACTTAAAATAAGTCGTGATGAGGCAAAAGAAAAGTTAAGAATGTTAGGTGCCCATATCACAGGTAGTGTCTCAACCAAAACTGATTTTTTGATAGCAGGCGACGATCCAGGTACAAAGTTAAACAAATCCATCACACTCGGTATTCGTGTTTTATCGGAGCCAGAATTTTTAGCTTTACTTGGAGAAAGCTAAGATGTCACAAGCATTTGTTCATCTGCATTTACGCAGCGAGTTTTCATTGGTTGACGGGTTGGTACGAATCAATCCATTGTTTAAGACACTGCCTGCTCGGGGTATGCAGTCTGTTGCAGTGACTGATTTTTGTAATTTATTTGCCGCGGTTAAAGTATATCAGGCAGCGCTTGCGGCTGGTATTAAGCCGATTTTAGGATCCGACCTGCTAATTTATGATCCGGAAAAATCTGACGCACCATGCACCATGGTGTTGTTGTGTCAACACGAAGCGGGATATCGGCAATTAACTAAATTGATATCTAAGGCATATCAAGAGGGCCAAACACAAGGTAAATTGTTGATACCCCGAGAATGGGTGGCTGTGCATTCTGATGGGTTAATTGCACTCTCTGGCGGAAAAGAAGGTGATATAGGCAAAGCATTGCTCGCTAACAACGAAGAGTTGGCTTATCAATTAGCAAAAGAGTGGGTAAGCGTTTTTGGTGATCGGTTTTATCTTGAGATTCAACGGACAGGTCGAACAGATGAGACCTTATATAATGAGCGTGTTATCGGTTTAGCTGATTCATTGCAAATTCCGTTGGTAGCAACCAACGACGTGCGGTTTTTAAATCAAGAAGACTACGAAGCCCACGAGGCACGTGTTTGTATTCATGAGGGTTGTGCACTGTCGGACCCAAAGCGCGGCAAATATTACAGTGAACAACAATATTTGCGTTCTGCGCATGAAATGACGTTACTTTTTCACGATTTACCGCAAGCGCTTCAAAATTCTGTCGAAATCAGCAAACGTTGCACCGTTTCATTGAATTTAGGCCAACATTATTTGCCCAATTTTCCCACACCAGCCGGTTTTACTGTGGAAGATTATTTGTCGCATCTCGCTCGCGCAGGTTTGGAAAAGCGCCTGGAATACTTATTTCCAAAACAAGATTCCCAATCTGTTCGTCAAAAGTATGACGAGCGGTTACAAATTGAATTAGATGTCATCAACCCGATGGGTTTTGCTGGATATTTTCTCATCGTCGCAGATTTTATTCAATGGGCTAAATCCAATGGAATCCCCGTTGGCCCTGGACGTGGATCCGGGGCAGGTTCGCTTGTTGCTTATGCACTCTTAATTACCGACTTGGATCCATTACAGTATGATCTTCTATTTGAGCGTTTTTTAAATCCAGAGCGGGTATCCATGCCGGATTTTGATATCGATTTTTGCATGGAAGGGCGCGATCGGGTGATTGAATATGTGGCCGAAAAATATGGGCGACAAAGTGTATCTCAGATAATAACCTTTGGAACGATGGCTGCTAAAGCAGTGGTGCGCGACGTCGGCCGGGTATTGGGTTACCCTTATGGATTTGTGGATAAAATTGCTAAATTAATTCCGTTTGAACTCGGTATTACCTTGGCAGATGCATTAAAACGAGAAGAGGAACTTGCCAGACGCTATGCAGATGAAGAGGAAGTAACAGAACTACTCGATTTGGCGTTGAAACTTGAGGGCATTACTCGGAATGCAGGTAAACATGCGGGTGGTGTGGTGATTGCTCCATCTGAATTAACCGATTTTACAGCCATATATTGCGAAGCCGGTTCCACGCACTTGGTGAGTCAATTTGATAAAGATGATGTGGAAGCGGTGGGGTTGGTTAAGTTCGATTTTTTGGGATTGCGAACACTAACCATCATTGATTGGGCGCTCAAAATCATCAATCCAAGCAGACAACTAGCTGGACTTGAACCCCTTGATATTGCCACCATTCCTTTAGACGATGAGGAGACGTTTAAGTTATTAAACGCTTGTCAAACAACCGCAGTTTTTCAGCTTGAATCCCGTGGTATGAAGGATTTAATTCATCGGTTGCGTCCAGACTGTTTTGAAGATGTCATTGCGTTGGTCGCCTTGTTTCGACCAGGCCCCCTTCAGTCGGGGATGGTTGATGATTTTATTGAACGAAAACATGGGCTTGCAAAGGTTGAATATCCGCATGCTGATTTGGAGTCCATTTTAAAGCCTACTTATGGTGTGATCCTCTACCAAGAGCAGGTCATGCAAATCGCGCAAGTGCTGGCAAACTATACTTTGGGCGGCGCTGACTTACTACGCCGTGCAATGGGTAAGAAAAAGCCAGAGGAAATGGCCAAACAGCGCACCATTTTTACTGAAGGAGCCAGTGAAAACGCGATTCCGCTTGATGTTTCCACCACGATTTTTGATTTAATGGAAAAATTTGCAGGCTATGGATTTAATAAATCACATTCGGCGGCATACGCATTAATTGCTTATCAAACTGCCTGGTTGAAAGCGCATTATCCTGCTGCCTTTATGGCAGCAGTCATGTCAGCTGACATGGACAATACCGACAAATTGGTAGGGTTTATTCAATCCTGCGCTCCGATGAAATTGACAATTTTACCGCCTTCTTTGAATGAGTCACACCATGTTTTTTCTGTGGTCGATGAACGCACGATTCGTTATGGTCTAGGTGCGATCAAAGGTGTGGGTGAGTCAGCTATTGAGTGCTTGGTTTTAGAACGTCAGCAAGGGGGGGCCTTTCAGGGGTTATTTGATCTGTGCCAACGTATTGATTTGCGCAAAGTAAATCGACGGGTTCTAGACGCATTGATTAGAAGCGGGGCAATGGATGCTTGGGGTATTGAACGCGCCGTCTTGGCGGCATCGTTAGATCAAGCCATGCAGATTGGGGCAAAACATTTTCAAAATTTGGCGAGTGGACAAAGTGATTTATTTGGTTTGTTTGACGAACCGATCACGAATGAAACCTATGTTTTTTGCAAAGCATGGTCTATTCGAGATCGTTTAACGGGAGAGAAAGAGACATTAGGGCATTATTTGACCGGACATCCAGCTGATCCCTATGTTCAAGAATTTCAATCATTTATTCAACCCCTCGCTGCGCTCAATCCTGTAAAAAGCAGGCGGGCTATCACCATCGGCTTGATTACTCAAATTAAAAAAATTGTCACCAAGCGTGGGAAAAAACTAACAATTCTCCACATTGATGATGCGCACGGTGGTTTAGATGTCGTCGCTTTTTCTGAGCTCTATGAACCAATCCAGGATAAAATATTAAAAGACACCATGTTAATTGTTGAGGGCGATTTAGGACAAGATGATTACACGGGGGGACTCAAAATGATGGCAAGTGCGCTTTATGGGGTTGAAGAAGCTCGTTTACGTTTTGCCAAATGCCTGATGATCACGCTGACCCCGTCTGATCGTCCTCATGTCGCTAGTCTAAAAAATCTCTTGGAAGCGCATCAAGGCACATGCGTCGTACAAATTCGCTATTCTAGTGAAACAGTTAGCGCTACAATGAACCTTGGATTGGCTTATCGGGTAAAACCCGCTGATGATTTAATGAATCAATTATCTAATTTATTGGATTTAAATCGAGTTGAATTGTGTTATTAAGGATACGGATGATGCCGCTGATTAAAATTGTCTTGATCGTATTGTGTTGGCTTAGCACAACCATTTATGCAGCTGACCAGCAAACTTATTATCGAAACTTTTGGAATCCAACCTATCATGGTAGATTATTAAACTATTGTATTCCTGCACAAAAAGAATGTGGAATGCCGGTTGCAAATCGCTATTGTGAATTGATGGGATATGATCATGCATCAAAAATTATTGTAGCCAATAATGTTGGCTTAACCAATTACTTTGGAACATGCAATGGTTGTAAGGGATGGAATTGTAAAGGGTTTTCAGAGATCGTGTGTGTGGCCAAAACATTACATAAACCAGCTAGAGATTACTATTTTCGGCTTAAAAAATTTGTCGTACCGCGGTTCAATCACGAACGCGTTGATTGGTGTTACCAAGATAGTCAAGGGTGTGGAAAACGTGCGGCCTCTTCATTTTGTCGACGCATGGGATTTCTCCGTGCACAAAGTTTTAAAAAAGAAAGTCACGTAACGGCCACACGGTCTTTAGGGAACCAGAAATTATGTTTTGGGGAACATTGTCAGGCGTTTAGTAGTATCACCTGTTATCGATAAGGATGTATTATGTTTGCAAATATTAGGTATTTTTTTACGCGGAACATCATGATGACCATCTTGATGATGGCAAGCCAATGCCCTTGTGCTGGCGTGATGGGGGGGGATGGGTTATCGGGTTTTAATCCATATGATGGGTTTTATATTGGCGCGGATATCGGTGTTTCCAATTTGTTAGATAAAGAGTCGACCCTGATTTTACCAGCCCAGTATCGTTTGGGACAAGTTGGTTTGGTTGGTGGTGGTTTTATAGGCTATGATTTTAGTCTCTCGGATCGTATAAAATTTGGCGTGGAAGGGTTCGGCAATGCCAATAATTTAAATCTTTCAGCTCAACAGTACAGTTTAAACAGCGAATTTACAGTGAGCACAAAATATAACGCAGGAATTCGCGTATTACCCGGTATTGAATTTAATCCAGGTTCTGTTTTTCATGTTGTGGTCGGTTACTCGAATACAACTTTTGACATCAAAGACAACGGGGCTTTTGGCTATATGGATACATCGGTTAATAAAAATGGTTTTCAAACGGGTATTGGTTTAACATCGCCCATTATTCAAAATTTAGTTCTTAGATTTGATGGTTTGTATACTACGTACATGAGTCAATCTAACCGCGGTGTCACCATATCAAATCCGAATCAGTATCAATATTATACAAATGATTTTTCCACTTTAGAGGGGGATTTGTCGTTGCTGTATAAGTTTAATTTTTAAGGGGAGACGTAGCTGACATATGACAGCGCAAATTTTGCATAAGTGAGGTTTAACTCAGCTACTTTTTCTCGGAGGTCTTCTAGGTTACCGTCATTGAGTAATACATCATCGGCTAATGCTTTGTAACTTTCTTCATTGGCTTGAACATCCAAAATAGCAGACGCTTCTGTTAACGATAGATTATCTCTAAACTTCAGACGCCCTAATTGAAGATGTTTATTAGTTAAAATTAATAGGATGCGGTTTAAGTAGGGGTAGTCAGCTCGATTAGTCAAGAGAGGTATTTCAATCAGGCAATAATTTGCTTTGGAAACACGAACTTCCGCTTCTATTTTGCTTCTTATTAGCGGATGCAAGAGTTGTTCTAACCATTGACGATGATGTGTATTTTTGAAGATCAGGCCCCGCAATTTACGCCGATTTAACTCACCTGCAGGCGTTAATATATCGGGGCCAAAGTGTTTGGCAATTTCTTTTAAGGCTGGTTCATCAGCAGCAGTTAAAGATTTTGCAATATGGTCCGCGCTTATAATATCAACGCCGTGTTCATAAAAAAAACTTGCTACTGTTGACTTGCCGCTGGCAATGGTGCCTGTTAAACCAATGCAATACATGTTTTATCCAACTCGATGATATCTTTCTGATAAACAGCTTCGATTGCATCAAAGGTTATTTCAGCCAATGCTTGAATAGTTTGCTCATCTGTTGTTAAAGGCGGAAGCCAGTACAAAGTATTGCCCAAAGGTCTCAATAAGGCTCCTCTTTTTTGGGCTTGTTGGGCAAGATGATAGCCAATCGGGGCTTGTTTAGGTCCAACAAGATCGGCTGCGATCACCGCGCCAATTGATCTGATTCGAGTCAGTTTCCCCGTTTCACGCATGATTTTGTTAAAATGTAGCTGCATTAACTCGCCCAACTTTTGTGCTTGCTCATTGATTCCTTCCGTTTCCATCGTATGAAGTGTTGCGAGTGCGGCACTGATAGCGAGGGGGTTCCCGCCAAATGTATGGGAATGTAAAAATGGTATTTTTGCAGCATAGCATAGATCATAAATTGAATGATCGATCATGACACAGCTCATGGGTATGCTACCAGATGTTAACCCTTTAGAAAGGCAAATCATATCTGGCTGAATCTTGGCGTGATGGCAAGCCAGCCATTCACCTGTTCGTCCCAAACCCGTCATGATTTCATCAGCGATCAAATAAATATCATGCTGCTTCGCCCAAGCAGCCAATTTGCTTAAAAAATCAGCGCTATAGCATTGCATGCCCCCTGCGCCTTGAATAATCGGTTCGAATATAATCGCATGTGTGCTGTCTTTTATTGCGTTCAGTTGATTTAACACGAGAGACCACTGCTGTGAATCGCAGGATTGCCACGCCGGATCATGTTGATTGGTAACATAAGGAATCGGATCAAGGAAATGGCAAGGTATATTAAAATCGGCATACGGTTCTTTGTATAGGTTTAAGTCGCTAACACTCATTGTACCTAGCGTTTCACCGTGATAGCCGTGTTTTAATGCAACAAATTGACGCCGGTCTTTATAGCCCTTTAGTTTTGAGCTATAAATAGCTAATTTCATCGCAATTTCAACTGCACAGGAACCATCGCTTGCGAAAAATATGTGTTGTAATTGGGTGATATCAGTCAGTTTTTCAGCTAGTTCAACAACCAACGGGTGGGTTGTATTTGCAGTAATAATTTGCTCAAATTGATTCAACTGGTCGCGAATACCAGCAAGTACTGCGGGATGACCATGCCCGAGAGATTTACACCACCAACTTGAGATCGCATCAATTAGAGGGCCTTGATCAGTATAAATATAGCTACCTTTGGCATTTTGTACTATTAGCGGAGGATTTTTGTCAAAATCCTTCATGTTGGTACAAGGATGCCAAACGTGTTGTAAATCTCTAGAAATTAAATCATGTCTCATGTGAATTTTAATTGACAATAAAGCTAAGCACTTTATCATGTTCTACATTTATAACAAGTGGGTAATCAAGATGACAGCATCATTCAAACGTTGGACACTAGACGATGTAACAGCTATTTATACACAACCGTTCAATAATCTATTGTTTGCCGCACACACGGTACATCGTGAACATCATAATCCCAATGCCATTCAACTGGCCCAGTTATTGAGTATTAAAACAGGGGCTTGCCCAGAAGACTGTGGTTATTGTTCTCAAAGTGGCCATCATAAAACAACTGTCGAAAAAGAAAAATTGATGACCGTGGATACCGTGCTGTCGCATGCAAGAGAAGCAAAAGAACGAGGCGCAACTCGTTTTTGCATGGGGGCTGCCTGGCGCTGCCCACCCAATAAATCGATGCCAGAATTGGTAGCAATGATTCAAGGTGTTAAGAAGCTTGGGCTTGAAACCTGTATGACACTCGGGATGCTTTCGGCCGAACAAGCATCTGATTTAAAAAAAGCGGGCCTTGATTACTACAACCATAATATTGATACGTCGCCCACTTACTACGATAAAGTAGCGACCACCAGGACCTTTCAGGACCGATTGGATACACTAGATCAAGTTCGCCAAGCTGGTATCAACGTCTGTTGTGGCGGTATTTTGGGACTAGGGGAAACACGGGCGGATCGAGTTGAATTTTTGTATACATTAGCAAATTTAGATACCCCCCCTGAAAGCGTGCCAATTAACCGTTTAATCCCGGTTGAAGGCACACCTCTTGCAAAAGAAAATCCTGTTGAAGGCATTGAGTTAGTGAGAACCATTGCTGCGGCAAGAATATTAATGCCCAAAAGTGCGGTCCGTTTAACGGCAGGTCGAACTGAAATGAGTGATGAATTGCAGGCCTTGTGTTTTTTTGCCGGCGCCAATTCAATATTTATAGGGAATACGTTGCTAACCGCATCGAATCCCCAGTTTGAAAAAGATACCTTGTTACTTGAAAAGCTTGGCTTACAGCAGTATGCCTGATAAAAAATGGATGCAGTTGGCCTATGAACAAGCTTTGAAAGCATATGAGCAACATGAGGTTCCCATTGGTGCAGTGGTTGTGAGTCACTCAGGGGAATTATTGGGGGTCGGATATAATCAAGTCATTCAGCGCCATGATCCGATTGCTCATGCAGAAATATTGGCAATCCAAGCAGCCTGTTCTAAAACACACAATTATCGTCTGGATCAAGCAACTATCTACACCACCCTTGAACCTTGCAGCATGTGTGCAGGTGCGATGATTCAAGCGCGAGTCAAGCGACTCGCATTTGCCGCTCGTGATTTTAAAGCAGGCGCCGGCGGCTCCGTATACAATTTATTAAAAGGATACCCATTGAATCATCAAGTACAAATCGATGAAGGCATGATGATAGAAGAATGCTCATCATTATTGTCAGGTTTTTTTCAACAAAAGCGCTAGAGCCGGTCGACAGACTTGATAGCGAGGCCTTCTTCAGGGATGTTGGTCCTATTTTCCTTTAGAAAAATAGCCTAGGGGCATATAGCCATTCTACCCGAAGATACTTCATTTTCTGGTAGAATGGCTATAGGGCATAGAAAACCAATTTATTTAAGAGGATTTTTTTAAAAATTTCGGCTAACATTATCTAAACCGAACTAAAATGAGTGGGATAATGGTCGATTCATCCAAAGATGCCAGACAGGATAAAAACCAAAATAACAACGAAAAAAACCTGGATACTAGCGAACAATCAGAACCGAAAGCCAATCAAAATGATAACGATTCACTCACAGAGTCAGTCGACTCTACAGCAACCAGAGATGTGGCATCAGATGCATCTCAATCTCAAGATATCCCGGCTGAACCAAATACAATTCCTGAAGACGAAACCTTAAGCGAAACCATTCAAAAAATACAAGCACTCAAAGATGCCGCAGCCATAGATAGCGATGATCAAAAAGGAAAACAGGCTTCTCTAGCTGCTGATGCTGATGATGCTGCTGATGATGATGATGATCAAATTACTGAAGAATTTGCCTCAACCATTCAAGACGAGGAGGCGGATGGTGTGAGTCAAACTGATGCAGTTGACTCTGTCGATCGTCCTGCAGCCGATTTAATGGAGCCTTCGTCCATTGAAGAAGATGAAGATTTTCAAGATATTTTTGGAAAAGAAACCGACCAAGAAATCCTCAACAGCATGGCTGGCATTTATCAGATTTGGTGGAATTGGGCTCATTTTGAACTGTCTGTTTTATCTCCTACTCTCGATGTGTTTTCACCATCAGTCATGATAGGTCCAGAATACATTCATGATAGCGGTGATTTAGAGTTTGTTTATCCCATTTGTGATTATGGCAACAGGTTATCAACATCGAAAGGTCCTGAAATGTACTCAGCTGGTATGTCGATGTGTAAGCTTTATTATACGATTGAGAAAATGTTTTTTATTTTAATCGAGCGCTTAAAAACAACAGGTATTGATACCAATACTGAGATTCGGGTTGAATTTGATGGACATCAGTTGGCACAACGCAAAGCATTTGAATCGGTGATTAATTTAAGTTACAACGTGGTTGTAACTAATTTTGATCCTGGTGTTTGGGGTGAGAAATACCTTGGGGTTGTAAAATATCTGGCTGATAAAGGCTATGGCTATCCAACGCAAACACCTCGTGATATTTATAAGAACTCAAAAAGAGCATCTCCTAGCGTCAAGCGCTGACTTCCCCCTTAATTAGTTGCAACCATTCTCCACCTTCTGCCCCTCCGAGCTTGCTTGCGGTGAATGGTTACCTGTATCATCCATATTTGGTTTCGATGAATACTTACTAAAAAATTTTTGTAACCATTCACCACAATCAGCCATTTCGTGGCCGATCGTGGTGATGCGACACAGTGTTTATATGGTTATGCATTAAAAAAGACATCTGGCAAGTTACCATCAAACAAGGTTTTTAATGCGTCCGTTGGAGTTACCCC
>DAIDKT010000039.1 GCA_027449905.1 Legionellales bacterium | reverse complement strand
TTATGTGCAATTTCCGCTCCCTGACGGTCACGGTTCGGGTTTTATGCGCAATTTCCGCTCCCTGACGGTCACGGTTCGGGTTTTATGTACAAATTTCCGCTCCCTGACGGTCACGGTTCGGGTTTTTCTGAGCATATATTGATGTTTTAAATGCAATCGCCATGATAAACAAGTCGCGGGGATTCGGTGGTGGTTTTTTTTCATAAAGTCGAGTGTAAAATAATTATTTTTTTGGTGATATTTAGCACTTCAAATAGATTTGAACCAAGCTGGTGAGGAACATTGGTTTTCGACGACAATCAAATTCTCAGTGTGTGAGGAAGGAGTAACTGCACGAGGTTCACTTTGCAGGATAAATTCAGTAGAATGAGCCCTTTATTAGATGGAATGAGGGAATAAAATGGCCAGCAGTTCGAATACCATGGATTTTGAGCAGGTTGGCATGCGCGACCTCAATCAAGTTGGTGGAAAAAATGCTTCATTGGGCGAAATGATTTGTCATTTGACGCAAGCTGACATCGCTGTACCCGGTGGTTTCGCAACTACAGCGGATGCATTTCGTGATTTTTTAGCCCAAGATGGTTTAGACAAAAAAATAGAAACTATTCTGGCGGATTTAGATACCGATAATGTTCAGCAATTGGCTAAAAAAGGTCAAATGATTCGTAATTTGATTGGAGAAGCTCCCTTTCTTCCGGCTTTTGAAGCCGATGTGCGGGTCGCCTATGCGAAGCTTCAGCAAACAGTCGGCCATGATCATTTCAGCGTCGCGGTGCGTTCATCGGCAACAGCTGAAGATTTACCCAATGCATCCTTTGCTGGACAGCAAGAAACCTTTCTTAATGTCACTGGGGTTGATGCAGTATTGCTTGCAATTAAAAAGGTGTTTGCGTCGCTATTTAACGACAGGGCTATTTCCTATCGAGTCCATCAAGGTTTTGCACATCACGATGTTGCATTGTCCGTTGGTATTCAGCGCATGATTCGCAGTGATTTGGCTTCGAGTGGTGTGATGTTTACTTTGGACACTGAATCTGGCTTTGATCAGATTATTTTTATTACTTCATCGTATGGTCTTGGCGAAATGGTGGTTCAAGGTGCTGTCAATCCGGATGAATTTTATGTTCATAAAGCGACGTTGCGTGCGGGTAAGTCAGCGGTTATTCGGCGCAATTTGGGTTCCAAAGCTTCTAAAATGATTTATTGTGATGAGCATGCAGTTAAAATCGTTCCGGTTGAACCACACCATCAGCGTCTATTTTCTCTCACTCAAGATGAAATTCAATCTTTAGCAAACCATGCGCTTACCATCGAGGGTCATTACGGGCGGGCAATGGATATTGAATGGGCAAAAGATGGGATTGATGGCAAGCTGTATATCTTACAAGCCCGTCCAGAAACCGTGAAGAGTCGGGCGAATAAACAGGTGGTTGAGCGCTATAAATTAAAAGAGCGTGGTACGGTATTAAGTGAAGGCCGAAGTATTGGGCAACGCATTGGGCAAGGTCGAGTGCGGGTTATTGATGATGTCAGTCAAATGGATCGAGTTGAGCCTGGTGATGTTTTGGTTTCAGATATGACCGATCCGGATTGGGAACCGGTGATGAAACGGGCAGCGGCGATTGTCACCAATCGAGGTGGCCGCACGTGTCATGCCGCTATCATTGCCCGAGAATTAGGTATTCCGGCGGTGGTTGGGTGTGGTGATGCCACGCAAACGATTCGTGATGGTCAAGAGGTCACGGTTAGCTGTGCTGAAGGTGAGAGTGGTTATATTTACCAAGGACTCCTTCCATTTGAGCGGTTGTCATTTGATGTGGATACAATGCCACAATTGCCAGTGAAGGTGATGTTAAATGTCGGTAATCCAGAAAGGGCCTTTGCATTTCAATCGATCCCCAATGCTGGCGTTGGTTTAGCGCGATTGGAATTTCTTATTTCAAATACCATCGGCATCCATCCGCAAGCTTTATTAGAGTACGATACATTAGCGGATGCAGACTTAAAAAAGTTTATTGCAGAAAAAACAGCTGCCTATGCATCACCAGTTGAGTTTTATATTGAACGGTTGAAAGAAGGGATTGCAACGATTGCGGCAGCTTTTCACCCCAAACCAGTGATTGTGCGTTTGTCTGATTTTAAATCCAATGAATACGCCAATTTGGTGGGGGGAAATCTGTATGAGCCCCAGGAAGAAAATCCGATGCTTGGTTTTCGTGGAGCGTCGCGGTATGTTTCACCACATTTTGCCGAGTGTTTTGCTTTAGAGTGCAAGGCGGTGCGGCGCGTTCGCGAAGAAATCGGATTAACCAATGTTGAGGTGATGATTCCTTTTGTGCGGACGGTCACTGAGGCAGCCAATGTCATGGCCGCATTGGCTCAACATGGATTAGAACGAGGTAAAGATGGTTTGCGCGTGATCATGATGTGTGAGCTTCCGTCGAATGCCTTGCTTGCTGATGAATTTTTAGCTTACTTTGATGGTTTTTCAGTCGGATCCAATGACTTAACCCAGTTAACTTTGGGTTTGGATCGCGACTCAGGGTTGGTTGCCGCACAGTTTGATGAACGTGATCCCGCAGTGAAAATGCTGTTGCAGATGGCAATTGACGCGTGCAAAAAACAAGGAAAATACATTGGAATTTGTGGGCAAGGGCCCTCTGATCACCCGGATTTGGCTCGGTGGCTCATGCAACAAGGGATTGATAGTATTTCTTTAAATCCGGACTCAGTCATTGATACGTGTTTGTTTTTAGGCGCGCTAGAGGAAACAGAGGATTATTCTCATGTCTAGCTCCCATCTTGACCCAGCCAGCTCAATGATTTTTTGGAGCACGTTGCTGTTGTTGTTGGGTCTTTTGGGGCGTCATCTTGCCAAACTATTGAATCAATCCAGCGTCTTGGGTGAGTTATTGATGGGGGTGCTGGTTGGTAACCTGTGTTATTTTGCCGGACTGCAGTTAATCTTTATTTTGCGTGATAGCCCTACGATTTTTGCCATCATGCAACAGTTATTGACTGGGATGGCACTCCCAGCCGCGGTTTCCTCGGTTGTTTCGGATCAAAACCATGCCGCACAATTTTTGGCAGTGTTGAGTCAGCCTGAAGCGAATGATTGGATCAAAATTTCATATGTGGTTGATATTTTTTCACGATATGGGGTTATTTTTCTGCTTTTTATGGTTGGTTTAGAAAGTTCGCTGACTGATCTTCGAAAAACGGGTCGTGAATCCTTGCTGGTGGCGGTGATTGGCGTGGTGACCCCCATCTTGCTTGGACTATTGGTCTTGCGTATTTTTATGCCCACCATTGGTTTTCATTCGGCCTTATTTGTTGCGGCAACCCTGTCAGCGACCAGTGTTGGTATTACTGCCAGGGTTCTGAAGGACATGAAAAAATTAAATACCAGGGAAGCGAAAACGATTCTCGGTGCGGCCATGCTGGACGATGTTTTTGGTTTGGTGATCCTCGCTATTGTCAGTGGTTTGGTGATGCATGACCAGATAAGTATCTTGGCGATTGGAAAGATTATAATTTCGGCCATCTTGTTTTTCCCCATCGCATTGTGGATGGGACCGCGGATACTGCGCTATTTGATCGCTTGGGTTGCTTTTTTAGAGCCATGGGAAGCAAAATTATTGGTCTGTTATATTTTTCTGATGGGTTATGCGTGGATGGCAACCCTTGTCGGTATGTCGTCTATCATTGGCGCATTTACGGCGGGGATTATTTTGCATGATGGTTTGTTTGAGTCAAGAGAGCGGTCGATCCGCAATCCCCGCCGCATTGAACATTTGCTTGCTCCCTTTGAGGTGGTTTTTGCGCCTTTATTTTTTATGCTGATAGGGATTCAGATCAAACTAGAAACGTTTTTAAATTGGCAAGTCATGGTGGTCGCCTTTGGCTTAATTGTGGTTGCTATTATAGGCAAGCTGGTTTGTGGATGGGGTGGTCACAAGCAGGATGACCGATTGCTCATTGGCATTGGGATGGTTCCTCGGGGTGAAGTCGGCTTGATTTTTGCATCGGTTGGCAAAACGATCGGGGTCATTCCTGATACCTTATTTTCAGCCATTGTGATGATGGTTGTGGTCACAACTTTGATAACACCCATGTGGATGCGCCGACGATTTAATGCCCACGGTGCGCAGTCATCATGAGTATATACCGATTCTACCTGAAGATACTGGATTTTCGTTATCGCTTTTTAAAGTTTTGTAAGCGCAAAAATCAATTCGCGAAAAAACCAGTATCTTCAGGTAAAATGGGTATAAATATACGATTGGATGTGCAACGGGCCTTAGCTGAAGATATCGGAACAGGGGATGTCACCGCTCAGTTGTTACCAGCTGAACAGTGGGTGGATGCGGAGATTATTTCTCGAGAACCGATGCTTGTCTGCGGTCAAGCTTGGGTTGATGCGGTTTTTTCTGAGATAGATCGCGATATCCAGGTGGTCTGGTTGGTTGCTGAGGGGAGTTGGCAAGGGTCTGCCACCACCTTATGTAAAATTCAGGGGCAGGTTCGTGGTATCTTAACAGCTGAGCGAACGGCGCTCAATTTCTTGCAAACCTTATCTGGAACCGCGACGCAAACACATACTTACTTGCGGCAACTGCAGGGGTACTCTACGACACTCTTAGATACCCGAAAGACCTTGCCAGGTCTTAGGCAGGCACAAAAGTATGCAGTTGCATGTGCTGGTGGGGTAAATCATCGCATGGGTTTGTATGATGCGTTTTTGATTAAAGAAAATCACATCAAAGCCTGTGGTTCGGTGACCGCGGCTATCACCTTGGCGAGAGCGTCAAATCAAGCATTATTCGTTGAAATTGAAGTCGAATCTTTGGAGCAACTGCAAGAAGCTTTGGGCGCTAAACCGGATCGTATCATGTTGGATAACTTTACACTTGAGATGATTGTTGCTGCGGTCAAGATGAACTCCCCCAAAATCTGTGAAATAGAAGTATCAGGGAATGTGGATTTAAATAGAATTGATGCATTGGCAAAGACGGGAGTTGACTATATTTCAGTTGGGTCGTTAACCAAATCTGTTCGCGCCATCGATTTAAGTTTACGAGTGAGGGATATACATGGATAAACAAATTATCTTAACGGGTGGTGGAACAGCGGGCCATGTGACGCCGAATTTGGCGCTTGTAGAGGCGTTAACGACCGATGGTTGGCAAATTGCCTATGTGGGATCTATTGGCGGGGTAGAGGAGTCTATCATCAAATCAGCGCATATTCCTTATTATGCAATCCGCACTGGGAAGTTGCGCCGTTATTTTAGTTGGAAAAATTTTATTGATCCATTGAATGTCATATTCGGTGTGATCCAATCTTATTTGTTATTAAACCGGTTAAAAACCAAGGCCGTGTTTTCTAAAGGTGGGTTTGTGGCGTTGCCTGTGGTGATTGCTGCTTATTTAAAACGTATTCCGGTTGTTATCCACGAGTCAGATATGACCCCGGGATTGGCGAATAAATGTAGTTTTCCTTTTGCCCGTGTGATTTGCTTAAATTTTGCTTCCACAAAAAAGTATATCAAAAACCACAAAAAATTATTAGTAACCGGTACACCGATTCGCGAGCAATTATTTCATGGGGATAAAGCACGAGGTTTGCAATATTGTGGATTTACTGACACCAAACCCTGCTTGCTGGTGATGGGTGGAGGGCAGGGATCTGTCGCCCTGAATCGATGCATTCGCGCCTCGCTGGATGTTTTGTGTCAGACTTATCAAGTCATCCATTTATGTGGCGATGGGAAACAAGACCAAGCCTTGGCTCACAGGGCTGATTATTTTCAGTTAGAGTATGTCAATGACGTGTTGGCTGATTTATTTGCTGCAAGTGATCTGGTGTTGTCTCGGGCAGGTGCGAATTCACTTTGTGAGTTATTGGCTTTACAGAAGCCACATATTTTGGTGCCTTTGTCGCGTAAAGCAAGTCGGGGTGATCAAATTCAGAATGCTCAGTATTTTGAGGAGCAAGGGATAAGCGTCGTTATTCAGGAAGAGCAGTTATCGACTGAGTCGTTGATTACCGCGATTGAACGCGTTGAAGTGCGACGTGCGGAGATTCTCCATCATCTCGAGCATCTAGGCTTGAGATCGGGAGCGCAGCAAATTGTTGATATTCTCAAGCAAGTTTCGGGGTCAGGTTTTAGAAATTCCCGTCGAAAAAAATCAGTGTAAGCCAGGTCTTACGTCGACAGAATCTGTGCCTCAGGGCGTTCCTCAGTATTTTCCAATCCTAAGATGAGCCTGAAATAATTAAGACAATGTCGTAGTTAGCTTTGTTTTTAGGGTTTTGATTTTTATAAATTATTTATTTGTTATTGTAGCATAAAGAAGACATTGTGGATGAAGTGTGGTCAA
>DAIDKT010000038.1 GCA_027449905.1 Legionellales bacterium | reverse complement strand
GAGCGGAAAAGTTAAATAGCCATGTTGAATGCAATGGGTATTTTTCGATCAAAACGTGGCTCATTTAAATGTTAAAAATGGCAATGTATACTGGTCTCTGTCACTAGGGTCTGTTGAGAATTCATTTTCTGATGCCCTACGTCCCGCGACGTCGAGATCTGAATTGTCAACACGCCCTATTAATTCCCCGAAAAAGTAGTTGCAGATCAGTGAGTTACGTGTATGTCAAGTGCCACACAAAAATTTCCGCTCCCTGACGGTCACGGTTCGGGTTTTATGCGCAAATTTCCGCTCCCTGACGGTCACGGTTCGGGTTTTATGTGCATATATTAACTTTTTAAATGCAATCGCCGTGCCTGTTATAAAGATGAATTGTCAACAGACCCTAAAAATGTTAGGGTACTTCCCTTTAATTATCAGGAGGTTGTCAATATGTCTACAGATAAAGGAAATGGTCGGGCTGTTCTACCAACAGAAAATAAAAAAAAACTTTTGATCCATTTTATGTCAAGTTAGATATCGCATTCCATGATACAAAAAAATTTGAAACAAATATCCTGGTTGATCAATATCATTTGATTTTGTCAGCCAACCCTTATGCCGATCGTATGGTTGGCTTGAAGTTGTCATTTGCTTTCGTGGCGCATCTAATCAAATTTGTTATCAATGTGTTATTGACTGCCGCACTCCTCTTAACCACGCTAGTCACCCTGTTTTATGACCCAGAAGTAGCCAGCGAAGACGGTGATATTATTCACGCGAATGAAATGGTTAGGCGTTACTTATTTCAAGTGATCTGCACGGCTGGATTAAATTTAACTAATGCGGTGGTATCACTGTTTTTCGTTGTCAATGGCATTTCTAGTTTGATTCATGGTTATTTACCAAGCGATGACATATCAACTAATGGGCATAGCAGTTTTATTGAAATTGAAGATGACACAGATCCATCTAAAAAACAAAATGTGAGTAAGCCAGCTACGGCCTCAAATAAAGTGAGATCAGGGGAAATAGCCTTGGCAAATAGCATTTGGGGAATATTCTCATCTCCTGCTGATGACGTGATTCACAATAAACTCCTCGAAATCAGCAAACATGCTGAAATAGAATTTGACCGTGATGGAATGGGCAATTCTGCTTGATAACACCGAGTACGCTGCTTGGCTAAGAGCATACGCATCCCCAACGACTTAATCTTCCAATAACCTCACGTTTTGGTAAAGACGCGAGGTTATATTATGTAGCTTTTCCGCAGAAGCAGATTGGACCGTGACCTAACCATGTATTGTTTGATGAAATTTAACGTGCTTCCCATTCACATCTCCCTCCACATCTAATATCATATACCCTTTCATTCAGTGACGAACAACCAATGACTTTATCTACGCTAACCGCTGTCTCTCCTATTGACGGACGTTATTATAAAAAAACAGACCCCTTAAGCCCTTTTTTCAGCGAATACGCCCTGATCTATTATAGATTACTGGTAGAAATACGCTGGTTGGAATCGCTGGCAGCCAATGAAATCATCACAGAAGCACCCCCACTGGACGCATCATCCTCTCGATTTTTAGACAACATCCTCAAGCAATTTGATGAACATGAAGCCATGAAGGTGAAAGCTTATGAAAAACAAACCAATCATGATGTGAAAGCGGTAGAGTATTACCTGCGCGAAAAATTAGAGCACTCAGCACCATTAAGCACCCTATCGAGCTTTATTCATTTTGCCTGCACGTCGGAAGACATCAATAATTTGGCTTACGCCTTGATGTTAAAAGAAGCCATTGCCCAGGTGATTCAACCAACCTTGGCAGAAATTATTGGAGGAATCACGCTATTGGGTAAACAACATGGCGATATCGCCATGCTATCAAGAACACATGGGCAACCCGCCACCCCGACGACCATTGGCAAAGAGTTAATCAATTTTGTGGCGCGCTTAAAAAGACCTTTGCAGCAATTAGCAGAGGTTTTAATTTCCGCCAAATTTAATGGCGCGGTGGGTAATTACAATGCCCACGTGATTGCTTATCCGGAAGTGGATTGGCGTAAGCATTGCTCTCAGTTTGTCACATCGCTGGGTTTATCGTTTAGCCCGTACACCACCCAAATTGAGCCGCATGATGGCATCGCAGAGGTATCTCATCTGATGGTGCGCATTAATACCATTTTGCTCGATTACACCTGCGATGTTTGGAATTATATTTCATTGGGATATTTTAAGCAGAAAACCGTGGCCAAAGAAGTCGGGTCATCAACCATGCCACATAAAGTCAACCCGATTGACTTTGAAAACGCGGAAGGTAATTTAGGTTTATCTAACACCTTGTTTGATCACTTTGCCAATAAATTACCGCGATCTCGTCTCCAACGCGATTTATCGGATTCCACTGTGTTACGAAATTTGGGTGTGGCCTTTGCTTATGCCTTAATTGCCTATCAATCGATTACCAAAGGCAATGAAAAATTAGAAATTAACCTTCAAGCCCTGCATGATGATTTAAATGATAATTGGGATATCCTGTCAGAAGCTATTCAGACCGTCATGCGACGTTATCATCTACCCAATGCGTATGAACAGATGCGTGATTTAACCCGGGGTCAAGATATCAACCGCGAAAAGTTGATGGCTTTTATAGAATCTTTGCAGATCCCCGAACAAGCCAAACATCGGCTGTTAAGCCTCACACCGGATACATACACAGGACTTGCAACCACCTTGGTTAAAGCTTTTTCATGAATAAACCCTTATCGCAAACAGGCCAAACCCTCGAATTTGACGTCTTGGTGATCGGCACAGGTCTTGCCGGTTTGCATTATTGTCTGCAGCTCATCAAGTTACAACCCAAGGTCAAGATTGCACTAATCAGCAAAGTCAATGGAGCTGAATGCAATAGCCGCTATGCACAAGGTGGTATTGCTGCCGTTGCAACCATGGAAGATTCTCAAAAGGCACACATGGATGATACGTTGCGCGCTGGAGACGGTTTATCTTATCAACCCACCGTGAAGCGCATCATCGACCAGGGACCGGCAGCTATTTTACAATTACGATCCTATGACATTCAATTTGATCAACAAAAAAATGGCGAATACACACTTGCCCAGGAAGGCGGCCACTCTCACCGACGCATTTATCATTGTGGTGATCAAACAGGCTACTCCATCATGCAGCGATTATTGTTTTTAATTAAACAACAAAAAAATATTCACTTATATGAAGATCATATCGCTGTCAATTTAATTACCCATTATCACCCACATCGGCCTGATACTCAGGGCGAGGTATTGGGAGCGTACATTCTCGATAGTACGCAAGATCGCATTCATACTTTTTTAGCCCGCTGTGTTATCTTGGCAACAGGCGGGGCAGGCAAAACATATCGTTACACATCGAATCCTACAGTTGCATCCGGTGATGGTGTGGCCATGGCCTATCGGGCAGGGGCTCGTGTTGGTAATATGGAGTTTTACCAATTTCATCCAACTTTATTACACCATCATGCCTTAAATAATTTTCTCATATCAGAAGCAGTGAGGGGTGAAGGAGCGATCCTGAAACAAGCTGACACGGGAAAACCTTTCATGCAGCATTACGCACCCGATCAATTAGAACTGGCAACACGAGATGTCGTCGCCAGGGCGATCCACACTGAAATTGAGCACAGCGATCGTGGCTTTGTGTACTTAGATATAACCCATCAACCCAAATCATTTTTAAAAAAACGTTTTCCCCAAATATATGAAACCTTACAATCGGTTGGCATCGACATAAGCCAGGATTATATTCCAGTCGTCCCAGCTGCTCATTACCAATGTGGCGGGGTCTTAACTGATGTAGATGGAAAAACCGACCTAACTCGTTTATATGCAATCGGCGAAGTGGCGTTTACCGGATTACATGGTGCCAATCGTTTGGCAAGTAATTCACTGTTAGAGGCAGTGGTCATGGCTGATAACGCGGCTCGTTGTTCTATCACAAATATCACCACCGCATGGGGCTTTAATCCCGATATTCAAGGTTGGAATGCAGTTGGTGAAATTAATCCTCGACGTGCCGATCAAATCAATGCTCATTGGCGTGGTCTTCGGGGTGAAATGACCTCCTACGCCGGTATTGTCCGCACGGAAGATGGCTTGCATGATGTATTGCAACTGATTATGCAACGACGGCACTTGATTGAAGAGTATTACTGGAAACATCGCATCACCCGTGATTTTATCGAATTGCGTAATATCATCCTCAATGCTGAATTAATCGTGCGCGCCGCTTTATCAAGAAGAGAGTCAAGGGGCGTGCATTATCGCGAAGATTTTCCCCAAAAAAACTCAATCCCTGCAGAAAGTATTGCTTGTATTCACGCGCCCCATAATTTGTTTCCAAATTAATCATGCTATTTATATTAAAATCAGAATATATACCAACAGACACAGTGTGCTATAATAATCCAATTTAGACATAGGAATCTGGCATGCCAATTATATTGTTACAAAATGGTGATAAAAAATCGATTCACATTTTAGATCAGGCAGGCCTGCAAGCATTGCAAGCTTCACATAGCCCCGACATACTTATCCAAAATATCAGAGATTGCAAATCAGCAGATTTGGTTGGACTTGAGGTGTATGATCAAAACGAGGTAGTCGTCGATTTATGGCCGCTAGATCATCAACTTTTTTCGAAACAGCTTGTGGAAAAAATGGCGCCCATCCTCTGTGTCGAGCAAAATGCCAGCATCATCAAAGGTTGGACAAACGAAGAAAAAAAAATCTTTATCGCAATCTGCTCAGACCGACCTTTCATTATTATCTTGATGACAAAGGATGATCAAGATGATGTGAGTGGATTTGTCGAAAAACCAAATTCCATCTATGAATTGAATATCCCGAGTGTTCCAGTCTGTCATTTGGGTTCGCAATTTGAATTAGATCTGGCGGTCAGTGAAGCCGTGGTATCCTATGACGACGATATCAAGTGGAACCTCAGTAAAGAAGGTTATTATCAAATCGACGTCCAAAAAAAGATAGGGGCTGTTAGTTTTTTACATGACTCAGAAGATTTATATGATCGGTTGATCACGCCTTTTTTGAATATGGTCGCAACTCTCCATAATAAGGGCCTGAATCATGGGGATATTTGGAATGAAAATTTGGTCGTATCAAACCACCAAATCATCTTTTTCGATTTCGAAACACTCGGTTGCGTACCTTGCATAACCGAAGATAATCAAGAAGGATATCATGCATGGCAGCTGGCAAGACTATATGATCTGTATGGTATTGCATCTGCGATTAAAGCCCTCGCTGAAACACATCTTCACACTGAAAGCCCTTTGGTTGCTTATTTCGCTGATTTGGAAGATAAATTGGGAAATATAGATGATGCTTGGCACACATATTACAACCTTGAGCAACAAGATTTAGACATACAACTGATCGATGGACTTAAAGATGTCACTATCGAGAATATCATCGATGATATACAAAAATTAAGAATTGAAACATTGGCTTCGACTATCACGGCTGAGTCAATGGGTAGTCAGGAGCACAATACATCGAACTTACTTAGCTCTCAATCGATTTTTGTTCCTCAAAATCAGGCAATAACCAAGCCCTCTAAGATTCCGGTAGAAAAGCATCAGATACATTAGAGTCTGTTGACAATTCAGATCTCGGCGTCTCGGGACGTAGGGCTTCGAAAGATGAGTTGTCAACACACCCTAGGAAGAGAAAGTTTTCATAAAATTTTGTTTGTTGAAGAGGCGTTACTTGGTTGTCAACACGTCAAAGCATGGTTACAATCTAGCCATCTCAACCAATCAATGATGTCATATGTTTAAACAATCTAACGTGTACGAACCTCAAAAAACCATCATGCAAGTCACTCACGATATGAGTATTTGTCAAAGTGATTATCCAATAGACTGGTATCAACCCGAGTTTGTGCCCTATGCTGAGGCCTATTTGGCGCTACCGGATCGCAAGCTGACAACTGTCATTGATTGGATGCGGCCATACATGGAAAAAGCACAAGATTATTTCGGGGATCAGTTATTGTTGCTCGCTCATTACTATATGGGAGGGGAAATTGTCCGATTAATTGAACAGTTTGGTGGTAAAATTGGTGATTCTTATCAATTGGCGTTGATGGCAGCCCATCATCCAGAAAAATCAATCATTATTGAATCGGCCGTACATTTTATGGCGGAATCTATCAGTGTTTTAGCACAGGATCATCAGCAAGTGTATATTACCAATCCCAAAGCCGGCTGTACCATGGAAATGTTTGCTAAAGATTTTATGGTTGAACCCGCTTTTTTGGACTTAAATCAGCGTTATGGTGCTGAAAACATCATCCCTATCTGTTATATGAACACCTCCGGGCGAGTCAAAGCAATGACTGGCGCACAAGGTGGTGCCGTTTGTACAAGCTCCAATGTCGTTAAAATTTGCCAATGGGCTTTATCGCAAAAGAAAAAGATATTATTTATTCCTGATAGGCACATGGGGGAAAACGTTGCCCACTGGCTTGGTATCGACCATATAGCCTATTGGCCTGGGGGAACTGCGGGGGCACAATATTCCCTTGAAGCCCAAGATAGAGAAACACTGGCGCAATTTGATCGTGCTGATTTAATTTTATTTGCAAGCGAGTGTGCCGTGCATACTTATTATCAAGCCAGGATGTGTGACTATTGGCACCAACAAGGCTTTACGACCATCGCGCATCCTGAATGTCGCAATGAAGTGATCCGCGTTGCCAATTATGCTGGTTCTACAGCCTTTATTTGGGATATGGTTGTCCATGATCGCGCGGGCACAAAACGTTATGCCATTGGCACTGAAAACCACCTGGTTGAAAACCTCAAACAATACTGCAAAAATATGGGTATACAAGTAGTCAATTTGGCGGAGGCACCTAAAGATGATCATGAAAAAGGCATTGGTTGTGGTTGCGCCACGATGTCACGAAATGACGCTCCACATTTGGTTGCCCTGATCGACCTCTTGCGTCAAGGAAAATCAATGCCCTACAATCAAGTTCGCGCTGGTGATGTTGTCAATGAATTTACTGGTATTCGTAACCGATTAGATTCGTCTGGCCAACAATGGGTAATAGCCAACGCACAAAAAGCTTTAAAAAAGATGATTGAAATCACAGAGCAATCAAGTTAGCTCTCTTTACGGTATGCTTTTTTAGACCGTCATTGTGAGCCTATATATAAGCAGAGGAGTTAGCTGAATAATCCTGTTGTATCAGCCAGATTATTTGTTATAATAACCGCCTGTGCCGGGGTGGCGGAATTGGTAGACGCGCTGGATTCAAAATCCTGTGGTGGTGACACCGTGTCGGTTCGACTCCGACCCTCGGTACCATTGAGTGTTTTCTTAATAATGCTTAATAGTTCGCAACGTCACATAAAAGTGACCTTTCTCAAGCACATAATAAAGTATCTATTTCCTTGAGTCATTTGTTACAAATTATAACTTTTAATCGTAAATGGATTGCTACGCTAACGCTAGAAATGACGGATTATTGGTCACGTTTATAAAATTGGTTACAATCGGGTATCAACAAACCCACAATCACATATCTCATTCGCCATCATTATTCACATTTACGAACAATTAGCGAAACCGAAGAGCCCGCCTTAGAAAATCTAACCACATTTGCCAAAGAGATAAAACCAGATCTTGAAGTGCATCAAATAGAACAAATAGATAGCAACAAGAATTATCTCTTCATCTCAATACAAGAGCGCTTAGGGGAACAGGTCGACTGCATTTAAAAGCTCAATATCTGTGCATAAAATCCGAACCGTGACCGTTAGGGAGCGGAAATTTGCGTATAAAACCCGAACCGTGACCGTTAGGGAGCGGAAAAGTTAAATAGCCATGTTGAATGTTCGATTTTTGTTTTCAAATACAGACATTAGTAATGTTTTTTTCATAAGCAACCTACTGTATTGCAGCTTCAACCTCTGCATCTTTCCATAAATATCGTGTGCTACCTTGTCCTGCCCATCGATTTACTCTGTCACCATCCAATATTGCTTTATTTAATCGAAACCCAGTCCTCAGCGCCATAAAATACAGCATAAAACACAATCAAAATGAGATTGATCAATCGGTGTTTTTTTCGATCAAAAGATGGCTCGTTTAAATGTTTAAAATAGAGATGAATACTGGTATCCGTCAAGGGCGTGTTGACAATTGCTCCCCTCGCCTATATGCCTCGGACAAGCCCTATTAATTACCACTATGTCAAGTGCCATACAAAAATTTCCGCTCCCTAACGGTTACGGTTCGGATTTTATGTACAAATTTCCGCTCCCTAACGGTCACGGTTCGGATTTTATGTGCAAATTTCCGCTCCCTAACGCTTCCAATTAGCCTTAAGTTTTTATTGACAGCCCCCGTTAAATATAATGAAATTGTCGCCAAATATTTTGTGATTTTATTAAGGAAGATGATGTGTAGTTCAATAGGATCAGGTACAACGTCAGAGTTTATTGCAAATGAATTTAACAGCTTGGTGTTAAAAGACAAACGACTTAATAAACGGGCTCAAGACATATTAAATACCCTTCAAAGAAAACTAGGTAGTTGCATACGGCGTCTATTTATTGATTCACGCGAAGCCAGACAAGCTTACGATTTTTTTTAGTAACCTTAAAGTTTCAAGCGAAAAATTGATTAATCCACATTATAAAGAAACAAAAAAGCGCATTTTGGAGAGTAATGCTAAATATATATTAGCAATCCAAGATCAGATGCGTTTAAATTTTTCACATCATAAAGCAAAAACTGATTTGGGCGGGATCGGTAGAACAACAAGTAAGACAGAACAATATGGCCTTATACAACATAGTGTTTTATGTGTAACAGATCAAAATGAACCATTAGGCTTAATGGATCTGAAGTATTTTGATTATAGTGAATTTGATGTTTCTATTGGCCGAGATAAACGAGTCGTAGAAGAAAAGACAAATATAATGTGGCTCGATGCTCTAAAAAGAATGAGGCAACGACTAGGGCGTGTCCTCAATTTAAAGCCATTAATTGAGCAGATTTGTCGATTTGTAAATTATTTTTGTTCATCATTACACCAATCTCTCATTTTAATTTAAGCCAGATTACCGAACATGCTAAAAAAAGCATCGATTTGAA
>DAIDKT010000037.1 GCA_027449905.1 Legionellales bacterium | reverse complement strand
TATTTCCATCCGGCAAATAACGTACCATATCGCCTGTTTTATACAATCGCGTGTTCGGAATAAATGGATTATCAATAAACCGCTCTCTTGAAAGTTCAGCTTGGTTTAAATACCCTCGTGCAAGGCCTACACCACCAATATACAGTTCTCCCATTGCGCCAACTGGAACAGGATGAAGGTCGGTATTTAGAACATAACATTGATAGTTATAATATGGCCTGCCAATGCTACCAATGTTTGGCATCACGATATTTTTTTCAATAAGCAAAGCACCAACAGTGGTCTCTGTTGGACCATATTCATCAAAAATACGTTGGAAAGAATTCGATATGATGGCCAAATGGCTCGCTTCTACCTTCTCACCACCTAAAAAGCATTGTTTAACACTCAATGTGTTCGAACTAAGAAGAACTTGCGCCAAATAAGAAGGTGTCGATTTAATAAAATGAATATTTGCACACAACAAATGATGAATATAATCTTCAATATTTTGCAAAACTCCTGAGTAAATTATAATTTTTTTACCCAAAAACAATGGTATCAATGTCGTAGTAACACTTAAATCAAAAGTAATATTTCCTGAAAAATCGATGTTTTCAATGTCTTCTGTAAAATAGGGTGAAACATTCGAAGCATAATTGATGATATTATCATGCTGTACCATAACCCCTTTGGGATTACCCGTCGTGCCTGAAGTATACATCACATAAGCTAAGTTACTTCCGTTTACATTACTTTCAACAGCACCGAAAGATTGATGTATGTAATTTGCCATATCCAAATCAATGCGATGTATCTTTTTCTCAAACTGAAGATGACTTTGAGTCAATATCAAATCCGCTTTTGTATCATCTAAAATAAATGCAATGCGTTCCAAAGGATAACTCGGGTCAATCGGTACATAAGCAGCGCCCGCTTTTAATATCCCTAATATTCCTATCACCATTTCTAAAGAACGCTCAACGCATAAAGCAAGCAGCGTATCTTTGGGAACATGATTATGGTAATGATCTCGAATCAACCGTGCCAATTGATTTGATAATTGACTCAACTGACGATAGGTTAACTGCTCCTTTTCATACACCAATGCAATATGATTTGGCGTTCGCGCAACCTGATCTTCAAATAATGCATGAATTGTCTTATCTTTTGGATAATCTCTGCCTGTCTCATTCCAAGCATAAACAATCTGTTGATATTCCACAGGCATTAATAAACCAATTGATGTATGCGCCTGCTCAATTTTTTCAGGCAATTGACTTAAAATAAATTCAAGTCGTGATAGCAGTTCTTGTGCCTTTGTTTCACTCAATAAAGAACCATCATAGCGTAAAGTAATCCGCAACCGATCGTTCGCTTCATATGCAATTAAACCAAATGGATAATCCAACTTCTCGATCGCATGATTAAAACAAAACCCTAGCTCAATTATATCTTCTTCTATCGAAGCCGTAGGGTAATTTTCAAACACAAACAAACTATGAAATAATCGCCCTTCTTTATTGCCTAATCTCGCCAAATCAACATAACTATACTCATTCATTGCGGTCATGCGCTCTGCAATTAAATCAAGTTGTGCTCGAACTGTACGAACTTCCCAGTCAATCATCAACGGAAGCGTATTAATATAAAACCCAACACTTTGCTCAATGCCTGGCACCGCTATTGTTCGGCCAGAAACAGTCGTACCAACAATTGTCAGGTGGTCTCCTGTATAGCATTGAATTAGTTTATGCCATGAAAATTGTACTAAAACAGGAAGCGTCACACTTGCCTCTTTTACAAAACGCTTTAAAGATTGATAAAACTCGCCTTCTATATGAAGTATCGCTGTACAAGGCACTATCACCTTCTTCGCCGAATCAAGGCTGGTTTTCTGATTCAGCAATACGCCTAAATCATTTGCATACTCAATCCCATTTAAATGAGATCGCCAATAGTTTTGAGCGACTTTTTTATGCCTATCAATGTAGAGTTGTGTTCTTAAATATGCCGTATCAATTGCCAAAGTTGGAACATCACCTTTGCACAATACTCTATAATAAGTATGCACTTGCTTGAGCAAAAATGAACTGCTCCATCCATCTAAGATACTATGATGCGCACTTTTTAATAACGTATAATGGGTATCGCTTTGTTGTATTAAATGTAGCCGTAATAACGTCGGTTGTTGTAAATCGAATCCATTACTACGATCATTGCGTTGAATAGCTGTGATCGCAGCCCCCTTATCAATCTCATCACGAATATCATGCATGGTCCAATTGAACATGCCATGTTTACTGATGATCTGAATAATGCTTTCATCCCAATTAAAGTAAGTTCGTAAGGTAGGGTAGGTTTGTATCACCAACATCCAAGCACGCTGATAAGCTTCTATATGCATAAAATGATGATAATCCACTAAAACCTGGACTCGATAAGCATCATCTTCGGGCTGACTTAATGCATGGTATATAAACCCCTGTTGCAAGCTACTTGCTGGATAAATAGCCTCTATATTACGGTCCGTCATTTGTAGCCGCTCTAATAATGAGTAACTTAATCGTGCCGTGCTAAAATCACTCGGCGTATAACGACTATCATCCGCTTCAACTTGACTCGTACAATGCGCTACGATTTCAATCAGCTCTGACTTGAACTCCAAAGCCACCGCTTGACAAAAAAATTCTGAAATATGACTTGATATATCAAAACGCAAACACTCATCCACCAACAGACCACTCATGATTAATGCATGCGGATACACATTCCTTGGATGCGTATTTCGGCCTGAACGCTCCATGCTCACTTGCCATTCACCATTTGTACTGTCAAATTGGCCAAGATAATTAAATAAAATCCCCGGTGAATCTAAATGGACAAGCCCTTTCTGTTTAAAAATCCCAAAACCAAGCCCTTTATTCGGTATCGCACGCAAGTTCTCCTTAATCAGACAAATATTCTCACCAATGTCACTCACCACTAAAAGTCTGACAGGATAAATGCTTGTGAACCACCCAATCGTCCTAGATAGCTCTAACTCCGTATCAAGCATTTCTCGACCATGCCCCTCGAGCATAATACAGGGGACCATACCCAATGTGTGCTGTAATGCTCTCGCCAACGCAGTTAACAATAAATCATTAATTTCAGTATGGTATGCTGCTGATGAGATGCCTATCAGCCGTTGAGTCATATCTTTATCAAATACAATGTGCTTTGAATGACTCTTATCTGTTAAAATTGGACGAAAAACAACTTCCTTCACTTCAATCGCCAATTGCTTCCAGTAAACCAGCTCCTCTTGATGGATTGTTGGATAGGCTCGCAATAAATCAGTCCATTGACGATAGCTACTACTCTTCGGCCCTAATGTCTCACCAAAATAGAGTCGCTTTATATCCTCAATCAAAATACGCCATGACACTCCATCTACTATCAAATGGTGCATCGCAACATATAAACGACAACCGCCATCCCCACATCCCGTGATATAGCCAATTTGCCACAACGGTCCCGTTTCAATATCAAAATCTGCCTGCCATAATGTCAGCGTCTCTTGTAATGCTTTATCACTCATATCAACAGCAGATAATGAACGAATAGTAGGAATATGAATACTCGGTTGATAATATTGTCGTACAGTTCCATCAGAAAAACGCTTAAAACAAGCTCTCAACATGTCATGCTGAACAACCAGTTCAGGCAATATCTCATTTAATCGCTTTAGTGATAGCTCAGGAACACGGACTAAAAAAGATTGATTATAATAATTCGCCAGAGACCAATCATGCGCAAAAAAATCCGCTTGAATAGGTGAGAAATTCACCTCGCCAATCAACACCCCTTGCTCTGAAATACTCTCTTCTTGCTCACTCAGTATCTGAGCAACACTCTCGATGCAGCGATGTGTAAAAATATCCTTGACTCGACAATGCAATCCTTCTCTTTGCATCCTCGCAATCAGTTGAATACTACGAATGGAATCACCGCCCAATCTGAAAAAATCATCAAAAATACCAATGTCACCAACTCCAAGCACTTCCGACCAAATCAAACATAACTGTTTTTCAAGGCTTGTCCTGGGTACTTGATAATTCTTTTTGTTCGCTACAAACCCAGGACCAATAAACGCATTACGATCCAACTTCCCATTGGCGGTCAATGGAAATGATTCCATCCAAACATACACCAATGGGACCATATAGAATGGCAATTTTTGTACTACATAAGATTGTAGCAAACTACTGTCTAGTGTTTCTTCACTGACATAATAGGCTGTCAAATAATTGTGTTCGCCCTCTCCATGCACAAGCACAGCACTTTGCTTGATTTGCTCATGGCTCAATAAACAAGCTGCTATTTCTCCCAACTCAATCCGAAAACCACGGATCTTGACTTGAAAATCATTACGGCCAATGTATTCTAAATTCCCATCAGCCACCCAACGAACCAAATCTCCAGTCTTATATAACCTCGTGTAGCCCTGCTCTTTGTCCTTCAACGTCGCAAATGGATTTTCAATGAAACGCTCACGGGTTAATTCCGGTTGATTTAAATAGCCTCGCGCAAGACCCGCTCCTCCTATATATAACTCGCCGATAACGCCTACTGGAACCGGATTTTGATGAGTATCCAAGACATACAATTGAATATTTTGTATTGGCTTGCCAATGTGTATTTTTTCTATATGAGGATGGCACGCAAAATAACTCACGTCGATCGATGCTTCTGTTGGACCATACAAATTGTGCAAACTAACGCTTGCTGGAAATACTTGATAAAATGACTCTACTTGTCTCAGTGTCAGTGCCTCACCACTACAAAATACATAGCGCAAAGGAGTAGCCATATGACTCAAATTAAATATCGCCTCAACAAACACCTGCATCATGCTGGGTACAAAATGCAATATGGTAATGCCTCGTTCGTGTATAAGTTGATGCAAATAAACGGCATCCATGTGACCTTCGGGTTTTGCAATCACAAGTTTGGCACCATATAAACATGACCAAAAAAATTCCCATACCGATACATCAAAACCATAGGGGGTTTTTTGTAGAACTGCATCTTGATGATTAAGCTTATAAGTTTTTTGCATCCAATCAAGCCGATTAACAACTCCCATATGAGATACAGCAACTCCTTTGGGTTGGCCTGTGCTGCCTGACGTATAAATCACATAAGCCAAATCATTGGCAGAACTAATGTACGGCAAGTTATTGGTTGACTCTCCCTCATAAGGCTTCTCCTCCAATGCAATCCAAATTCTCGAACCATCGTCTCGCATCAAATGCCGTTGCGTGAGAACACAAGTACTTTGCGTGTCATCCAATATGAACTCAATCCGCTCACGTGGATATTTGGGGTCAATCGGAACATAAGCTCCACCAGCCTTTAATACCCCCAACATTCCAATCACCATCTCAAACGAACGCTCTAAACACAAGGCAATACAATCATCTGGTTCAATCGTGTAAGTCTCTCGTAAATAATGCGCCAACTGATTGGCCTGTGAATTTAATTCTCGATACGTGTATGTCTGTTCCTCAAAAACCACCGCAATGTGATCAGGCGTTTTTTCCACTTGCTCTTCAAATAA
>DAIDKT010000036.1 GCA_027449905.1 Legionellales bacterium | reverse complement strand
AGGAAAACCCTTTGTCAGACTGATTTGTAGGTAAGTGGAGCTTTAGATGTGAGGTGATTTTAGGTGGATTGTAATGTGTAATTATTGATTAGATTGGTGTTAAATTATATTTAATCGTTATGTGTTTCGGGAATGCAGGATGCTATCTATGTGTATAAAAATTCCGTATTAACCAAGATAATTGACCACTATAAGCGTTATCCTGCTGTTATTCAATACCCGGTATTATGGATCAACGCACTAACTTACGGGGCAATTCTCATGTTGGAAAAAGCTTTTTCACTTTCTTTAGGCGTTCATAACTTAGTTGTTTTGATTCTTGCAGCAATAAAAATTTTTATTCATTTATTTATAATTGATATGCTCACAGAAGATTGTTATAGTAAAAAAATCATATCAAGATATTTAGGTCATGAAAACTATATGCAAGCTGATCTATCTGCTAGTTTGAATTTAATCGACCTTGACGAAAGGGATAATTTTTTATTTAACCAGTGCTTATTGGATAATAGCGCAATAACAAGTTTCATTGTATTTTTCGATTATTTAATAAATAGGCCGATTCAACCAGATATTTGGCTATTGGATGTGGTAAGGCGTATAGCAACGGTTCCTTTTGCTATATTATTCATAGTGATGAGTCAATTGACTCAATTGACTCAATTGTTAACGGTACTCCCTTATCAGGTACATCTCGGTATATGCAGCATGGCCTTATGGACAGCATTCATGGGTAAATTAGCTATCACCGTGGTATTAAATTTACCGCTTTATTGTGTTGAAGCGGTGATGGTTGGTTTTGATTTTTTATTTAATATCAACAAGGATAAACCGCTCACACCATGCGAGGACAACACGAGGGATGGGGCTTTGAACAAAGACTTATCTTTCAACAATAATACCCTAATTGAGGAAGATAAAACACAATATGAACCCCGATTTTTTCCAAGAGAACAAGACGTAAGTATACATACGGGCTTGAATGCCATAGATGAAGGAGAATATAATAAAGGACTTTCTAACTAATAAAAAATATAAACACCGGGGTTTCTCGACTCAGCGATAATGGGGCCCCAAAATAAAAATTTGACCAGAGGACCCTTTCTTTCAGATCAGACTTTATAGCACTCCGCTTTGCACTTATGTTAGAATGTTAGCCTATTTATTTACAGGCCGACTCATGCACCCATCACTGAATATTGCAATTAATGCCGCGCGCCAAGCAGGAGACATTATCTCGCGACATGCTGAACAAGCACATCATTTAAAAGTGATGAATAAAAATGAAGAAGACTTTTATTGTGAAGTAGATCTTAAAGCTGAGCAAGCGATCATGAATGTGATTCACAAAGCTCACCCGGACCATGGTTTTATTGCTGAAGAAAGTGGGTGTTTTCAAGCCGATGCGGATGTTGTTTGGATCATTGATCCATTGGACGGGACTAAAAATTATTTGCATGGTTTTCCGTTTTATGCTGTCTCAATTGCTGTCAGAATCAAAAATCGTATTGAGCATGCGGTGATTTATGATCCCTTGCGACATGATTTTTTTGTAGCCAGTCGTGGACGCGGGGCCCGTTTAAATGATCATCGTATTCGTGTATCGAAAATAACCCAATTAAGTCAGGCGATGCTGAGCGCCGGATTGTCTATTCGTCAAACCAACATGGCTAAACGCTACCTCAAAGGATATGAAAATTTTGCAGGGTCCTGTGCCGCCATTCGCAGCACTGGTTCTGCTGCGCTTGATTTGGCTTATGTTGCGGCAGGTAGATTAGACGGTTTTTGGGCCTACTCGATTAAACCTTGGGATATTGCTGCCGGATCGTTGATTGTTCAAGAAGCCGGTGGCTTGGTCAGTGATATGGCCGGCGGAGAGCAATTTTTAACCCAGGAAAACATCGTGGCTGGTACGCCGAAAATTTTTAAATCGATTTTACAAACATTACATCGAGGGTCATTTGAAACAGACGAGACCGTTTCTAAAGTGGGCCGGTAATAAATATCATTGCTTACGTCACCTATTGCCATCATTTCCTTCTGCCAAGCGATTGATTGAGCCTTTCACAGGCTCTGGTGCTGTTTTTATGAATGTCCCTTATGAGCGTTTTTTGTTAGCTGAACAAAATTCAGATTTAGTTTTATTATTTCGTTTTCTTCAACAAGAGGGTGAAGTATTTATTAATTATTGCGAGCAGTTCTTTAGGCCAAATAGTAATAGCCCTTCACAATATTATCAATTCAGAGCTGAATTTAACCAAGATTTAGAACCAAGGTACCGTGCAGCGTTGTTTTTATATTTAAATCGTCATGGATACAATGGTCTTTGTCGATATAATAAACAAGGGATATATAATGTGCCGTTTGGCCGTTATGATAAACCATATTTCCCGCGTGCGGAAATGCACTTATTCCATGACAAGAGCCAACAAGCCACTTTCATCCAAGCCGATTTTCGTGAAACATTTAAAGAGGCTTGTTCTGGCGATTTTATTTATTGCGATCCCCCTTATTCTCCGCTTGATCAAGGGTCTAATTTTTCAACTTATACCAGCCGAAAATTCGGCGAACAAGATCAAATTGACTTGGCACATTTAGCTAACAAAGCTGCAAATCAGGGTATTCAAGTCATCATATCAAATCATGATACTGAGTTAACCCGTGAATATTATCAAGGTGCTGAAATACATTCATTCAAGGTCAGCCGATTTATAAATCGCGATATTCATAACCGCCATCCCGTCAGCGAGTTAATTGCTATATATAAATAATCCTCAAAATCGCTGAGGCGCCTCCATAGAACAGCCCGATTTTCCTTCTCACCAGATATGGGCGAAGGGCGGATGAGCGGTTTCTAAAGGGAAGTTCTTTGTTCATATTTGCTATGTAAAATAGCTATGTTGCTCAGGACGATATACTTTGGGGGTGACCAACGTTTTTTTTGTGTTCTTGTAAAAAGCAAGTTGTAATAATGGTTAGCACGAGTAAAATGGGAATGACAGATAACGCCAACTGATAGTCATGTACAGAGTAAATATGAATACCTGTCCGGATGGTATTCCCCCCAAAAAAATCGAGTAGTATTCCTACCAATGGCTGAAAGACAACACCGCCGAGTGTAACTATCATATTAACTACAGCAAAAACTGTGCCCGATAATGGTGCTTGACTTATTTCTTTTCCCATCACAAATACGATGATTTCTACAGAGCTAAATACGCCATAAAAAAACATTAAAATATTCAATGATGTGTAGGATAAGTGAGGATAATACAAAACAAGTGCAATGGTTACCATAGACAAGATGGCACCAATGCATAGCGGTAAAACACGACGACCGGTATAATCTGAAAAAAAACCAGCAAGAGGCGCGCCTATTCCCCATCCGATAAACATCATTGAAATGGTATGCGCAGCTTTATGCTTTGTTAAATGATGAGCATATTCAAGATAAGATTTGCCCCACAACTCTCCAAAAATTGATAAAGATGTATAAAGACATGCCCCAATAAATCCAATAATCCATATTTCTTTTGATGTTAGCACACTCCAAACGTTTGTGAAAAATAGGCTAAAACTTCCATGTTTGTGTTTTTTATCAAGCGGGCTATCCCGCACCACTAAAAAAACAAAAATTGTTAAAACAAGGCCGACAAGCACCAGAATTAATAATACAGATTGGAGACTCATTTGGCTGGCAAGTTCTGTGATTTTTACTTCTCCATAAACCAGACCTAACATCCCCAATGTCGTTATTAAACCAGCAACCAATGAAAAAAAACGCGGTGGCAACCAATGAACCGCCGAATATAGAACGCCAACAAAAGCAAATGATGAGCCGAACCCAACTAAAAAACGTCCTATCCCAGCTATTGGTAATGAAGAGGAGTAACTAAATAGATAAGAACCAAAGGTACAACATAGACAAGCGAGTGTCAGTAAGCGACGTGGTCCAAATCTATCCATTAACATGCCAACAGGTAACTGCATGGGAGAGTAGGCAAAATAATAAAGGGCGGCTAGTTGGCCAAAGGTGGAAGCAGAAATATGGCCAAAAGCGGCTGTTAGTTCACTTTGCAAGACCCCCGGGGTAATTCTTAAAATAAACTCATAGCAATAAAATAATGCACCAATTGTGCAAATAACACTTCCTAATAGCATGTTTTTTTTGGTGAAATGATTCATTTATTTTTGCGCTTCAGCATAGGTTTCTTTAATAAAGAACGTTAAAATTGCTGCGATAACAATCCCGATTGGAATAACCGATATAGCAAATTGGTAATCTGTTGCGGTATATAATTGGTTTATATTCTCAAAAACTCGCTGAGTCTCATGGGGATGGCGCAAAGTGTAGCTCCAGTCCAACAAATGGCCAACCAACGGTTGTAAAAACATGGCACCAATCATCACGAGCATGTTGGTTACTGCAATGGCTGTACCTGCCGCTTCATTGGGGCTTAACTCACGGCCCACGGCGAACACAATGGCTTGGGCGCTATAAAACAGGCCTAACGTAAACATGAGGCCATTAATAGCTTTTGATTGAAGGTGGGGTGTATACAATATAGCAATCATAAGAATGGCTGCACCAGTAGCTCCAAACAGCATGGGCATTTTACGACGCTTGATTTTATCGGAAACATATCCCATGATGGGTGCGCCTACCATAAATCCGCAAAACAAAAGCGAGTTGGCAAAGCCAGCATCTGACTCTGATAACCCGTGAGCATGCTCCAAATAGGGGATTCCCCACAGCTCAGCAAAAACGGTTGTTGGCAAGTAAATTAAACATCCAAACATCCCATTAATCCAGATCTGCTTGTTGCGAACAATGATGCCTAGATCAACTAGATTTAGTTTGAAGCTATCGATCGTGCCTCCACTTTCAGGATTGCGCTTGTGATCATGAATACCGAACCAGATAATAACAATTAATCCAAGTCCGAAAACACCGGTCCACCGGATTGTTTCTTGCCAGCCACTGGTCGTGATGATTTTAGATATCAGATTGTCACCAATCATTGCACCAACTGTTCCCAAGGCCGCTGTGATACCTGCCACCATCGCTAATTTATCTTCGGCTAACCAAATCGTGGCGAGTTTTAAAACACCTACATAAGCAAAAGCTGAACCAATTCCGATCAAAAGTCTTCCAACCAATGCAACCCCAAAAACGGAGGTGCCAGAAAACATGAATGTGCCGATAACACAAACTGCGCAGGCAAAAGTTAACAAACGTCTGGGACCAAATCGATCCATCAAAACCCCGACGGGAAGCTGCATGGGTACGTAAGCATAATAGTAAATCGAGGATAATAAACCAAATCCGGTCGCAGATAAGCCAAAATGATGGCGCAAAGATCCTTCCATGGCACTGGGTGCGATGCGAAGCAAATACTCATATGCGTAATATAATGCGCCAATACCACAAACTATCCAGGCTGTAATTGCCATTTTTTTTTGATCATGAACCAAAATAATCTCCTTTTGTTAAAGGGTTGTTTAGCATGCCATATAGTGCAGAAAAAAAAGACAATATAAAGTTGAGAACTGGTGTGATGGCGGGTGTAAGTCGATTCAACAGCCTAATTTGGGGACTACTACAACGTTTCAATTGTATTGTCCCATGCCATCTTATTCTGCATCCATCTTGGAATGATTTATCTGTAAAAAAAATACTGGAATTGGTCCTGTGTTTTGTGAGGAACATCATCTTTTAAATCTGAACGCACTTTAAGCAAGTACGATCAGAAATAAATGGCAATGGTGCCGACACTATACAACTCCTTCAATCGGCACTTCTTTTCTTTTCAAGCGATTTACACCACTTGCAATTGCTGCATTTGCCACAGCGGTAGAAACTCTATGAAGCAGACGCGGGTCAATTGGTTTAGGCAGAATATAATTTGATCCAAATTCCCATTCTGTAACACGAGGATAATTGTCTTTGACTTCTTGGGGTACCGGTTCATGCACTAATTGACGAATAGCTTCCACTGCAGCAATTTGCATGGATTGATTGATACAAGTCGCACGAACATCCAATGCCCCTCGGAAAATGTAAGGAAAGCATAATAGATTATTGACTTGATTTGGATAGTCACTTCTACCGGTTGCAATGATCAAGTCATCACAGACTGATAAAGCCAATTCAGGTTTGATTTCAGGTCTTGGATTAGATAAGGCAAAGATCACTGGCTTTTTAGCCATTCGTTGTAACAATTCTGCATTTAATAAATCAGGTTTTGCAACACCAATAAACACGTCTGCGTCAATCAATGCATCAGCAAGGGTGCGTTTGTCTGTTTGCACAGCAAAAGCAAACTTGTAAGAATTCAAATCTTCACGACCGGTATGAATAACACCTTGGCTATCTAGTAACAGCATATTCCCTTTGTTTGCGCCTAATGCAACCAATAAACGCATTGAGGCGATGCCTGCCGCACCTGCACCAATACAGACAATACGAGCATCCTCTAGTTTTTTGTTCTGAAGCTCAAGCGCATTGAGAAGGCCGGCAGCAACAACAATTGCGGTTCCGTGCTGGTCATCATGAAAGACAGGGATGTCGAGTTGCTCAATCAGAGACTGCTCTATTTCAAAACACTCTGGTGCTTTGATGTCTTCTAAATTGATACCACCAAAAGTTGGCGCGATGTTTTTTGCAGTAGCAATAAAGTCTTGTGGATCCTTGGCGTCAATTTCAATATCAAAGACATCAATTCCTGCAAAACGTTTAAACAACACAGCCTTGCCTTCCATGACCGGTTTTCCGGCTAATGGACCAACATCACCTAAACCCAAAACCGCGGTTCCATTCGTCATGACAGCAACTAAATTTCCTTTGGCTGTATACCGATAGGCATCTTCTGGGTTTTCAGCGATGGCAAGCACTGGCTCTGCAACCCCAGGTGTGTAGGCTAAGGATAGATCATCTTGGGAATTAGTTGATTTCGTTACATATACACCAAGTTTACCTGGTGTTGGAAATTCATGATATTGCAGGGCGCGTTCTTTTAAGAGTTCGTAAGTCACGGCAATTTTTCCTTTTAGTAAAACCACATCCAATAGATCATATAAAAAAAAGGATGATTTGAATAGGGTCTGTTGACAATTCACTCCTGACCCAGAAAAATTTGAATTCCATGCCCCATTCAAACCCAGCTGTTTATCAACGATTTTGATATGGGACGTGAGTATTTTTCATTTAGTGAAACATCAATGTCGTTTTAAGACGACATTGAACTGCTTCTGTTGAAACCATGGGTAGTTTTGTATCCGCTGAACAACGACATTCCTTTTATTTTTCGTCGTTTTCAGCCTTTTTGGACCGTCCATAACGATCGTGAAAACGCTGTACTCGACCACCGGTATCAACTATCTTTTGTTTGCCTGTGTAAAAAGGATGACAGTTGGCACATACTTCAATGGTTAACGGTTCGCACAAAGTCGAACGCGTTTCAAAAGTATGACCGCAACTGCATGTGACTTTAATCGTCTTGTACTCAGGATGGATCGCGGCTTTCATAGTGTACTCTCTCAATAAATCAAATATAAAAGATGGTGGAAGATACCAGAAAGCGATGAGAGGGTCAAGTTATCATGCCTATGAAGGATCGGTTAATGACACCCAAACAGGTGCATGGTCGGATGGGCGTTGGTGGCGGCGTGGGGCTGCATCAATCAGGCTTTCTATACAGTTTGTTTGTAATGACTGACTGATTAAAATTAAATCAATTCTTAACCCTCTGTTACGTCGAAAAGCAGCTTGGCGGTAGTCCCACCAACTAAATTGTTGCTCAGGTTGATTAAACAATCGAAAACTATCTTTTAAACCGAGTTTGAGTAAATTATTTAAAGCATCCCGCTCAGGTTGGCTAACTAAAATAGAGCCTTGCCAAATGGTAGGATCGTGAACATCTTGATCCTCCGGTGCCACATTGAAATCGCCCAGAACAACCAGCTTGGAGTATTGTTGCATTTGTTGTTGAATATAGGCGGTCACTTTGTCTAACCAGTCTAATTTATAGATATATTTATCGGTATCAACGGCGGCACCATTGGGAACATACAAATTAATCACCCGAATATCACCAATCGATGCAGCGAGTAACCGGCGTTGAGGATCAGGGTAGTCAAAGATATCAGTAACCACCTCAGAGATGGTTTGTCGTGAGATGATTGCTACGCCATTAAATGTTTTTTGACCAGAAAACGCAACGTGATACCCTTTATCGAGCAACGCTTGTTTTGGGAAATTTTCATCAGTTAATTTCGTTTCTTGCAGTGCAAGGATGTCTATTTGTTTTGCCTCAAACCAATCAATGACTTGATCGAAACGAACTTTCAACGAATTTACATTCCAACTCGCGATTCTTAGCATTTGTATTCCATCATGAGGGGGGCATGATCGGAAAATTGGAGATCTCGATAGATTTTGGTCGCATAGAGAGTATCTGCCAATCCTGGCGTGATCACCTGATAATCAATCCGCCACCCCACATTTTTGCCCCATGCTTGACCACGGTAAGTCCACCAAGTGTATTGATTTTCTTCTTGATTGAGTAACCGAAATCCGTCAATAAAACCCATGGGGCCGAAAAGATTATCCATCCATGCACGTTCTTCAGGAAGAAAACCCGAATTTTTCTGGTTGCTTCGCCAATTTTTTAGGTCGATATTTTTATGGGCAATATTGTAATCTCCGCAGATAATAAATTGTTGACCAGTTTGCCGCAATTTGGAGAGGTGGCTTGCAAAAAAATCAAGAAATTCAAATTTAATTGTTTGCCGAGCATCTCCACTTGTTCCTGAAGGTAAGTAGACGGAAATGATACTATATTCTGGGTAGTCAAATTGAAGAAAACGTCCTTCGGTATCGCAGACATCAAACCCAATCTCTTTGATGATTTTAGTTGGCTTTTGCCGTGCGTAAATGGCTACACCACTATAACCTTTTTTTATCGCATCAGCGTATTCACAAAAATAGCCTGCTGGAAAATATAAGGAGTGGGGAATCAATTGATCTTGATGTGCTTTGGTTTCTTGAATGCATACAAAGTCCGCTTCTTGTTGATCTAGCCAAGTATAAAAACCTTTCCTAGCGGCAGCTCGAATACCATTTGCATTAAACGAAATGACTTTCATATATAAAATTACAATAATTTCGAAGCAAGGTGGGCCAAACGTTCTCCAAGCCGAGTTGCTAGTAACAATTCTTCTTGACTGAGCGGGTTTTTATTATCAATCCCAGCGACATGAGTGGAACCATAAGGCGTGCCGCCCGTCTTGGTTGTGCTTAAAGCTTCTTCTGTATATGGCAAACCCAACAAAATCATACCGTGGTGAAATAAGGGTAACATCATGCTCAGCAAAGTTGTTTCTTGGCCACCGTGCATACTGGATGTTGATGAAAAAACGCATGCGGGTTTGCCAACCAGATCACCAGCTAACCACAATGAGCTGGTAGTATCAAGGAAATACTTGAGGGGCGAAGCCATATTCCCAAAACGAGTGGGGCTGCCTAAAGCAAGTCCACTACAGTGTTTTAAATCGTCCAATGTTGCGTAGGGCGCGCCTGTGTCCGGAATCGATTTTTCGATGGCTTCACACGTTGTTGAAACGGGTGGTACCGTACGCATTCGCGCTTCAATGCCTTCGACATGCTCAATCCCACGCGCGACATATTGAGCAAGTTGCGCAACAGAGCCATTTCTCGAGTAATACAAAACTAATATATACGGATTATTCATGGCGTGATATATGCAGATTGATTTGAAGAGGAGTATAATCTCTTTAACTTTATATAAGCAAGGGTCAGAGGAAAAGAGATGAGCGAAGCTATCCATCATGTGAGTCGTAAGCCAAGTATTTCGCTCACTGCGGCAGCAGAAAACCGCATCGTATCTTATTTAAGTGAGCATCACCATCAAGGCTTACGATTGTCGGTCAAAAAAACAGGTTGTTCTGGATTGTCTTATGTGCTCGATTATATGAAAGAAGCACTAAAAGATGATTTGATCATCAAACTGGAACAAGGCTTCTTTGTCAGCCTGGATAAAGCCAGTTATCCTTATCTGAATGGAGTTGAAATCGATTATGTCCAACAAGGACTTGGTAGTAAGTTTATTTTTAACAATCCAAATCAAACAGGTCAATGCGGATGCGGAGAAAGTTTCACTGTGAACCCCCCCGAAACACCTGAGCAATAAGTCACAATCTGCCATGGTTAAAGTTCAGTGGAAATTAAAATTGAATTAATCATGAATACGATTGGATCAATGTTTACATTCTTTGTGATATTTGTTAATATATACCACATGATGTTTGTCATGTGGTATTAATGATTATATTTAATTTAATTTGGAGAAATAAGAGAATGACTCTACTAGCGCAAGAAAGACAACAAACAAATGATGCTTTGAGCAACCAAGTAGTTGCGGTTGTCAAATCATATTTAAATAATGTCGGCAATAAAAAAGCGAGTTTAAACTTATACGAATTAGTTATTGAAGAAGTTGAAGCCCCGCTATTTAGAACGGTCATGGAGCTCACTAGATACAATCAATCAAAAGCCGCGCGAGTTTTAGGTGTGAGTCGTGGTACTTTGCGCACAAAGCTAAAACGTTATTTTGATGACGAGTTTATTGGAACACGAGGCTAATAGAGCTCGTAAGCCTATTCAATTAAGAACATTGGTTGGGACAATCCCCGCCTTTAGTTTGATTGTGAATTGCCAACAGGCGCTCATGCTGATATAATTTGTCACAAAGTTGGTCAGACAATCGCTCTTAGGCATTTGCTTAGGGGAGGAAAGTCCGGGCTCCATCGGGCGAAGTGCCAGGTAATACCTGGGAGGCGTAAGCCTACGGAAAGTACCACAGAAAATATACCGCCTTTTTTAAGGTAAGGGTGAAATGGTGCGGTAAGAGCGCACCGCGCATTTGGTAACAGATGTGGCAGGGTAAACCCCACTTGGAGCAAGACCAAATAGGAATCCAGTTGATCTTTGATGATCAATACGTATGGCCCATACGGGATTCGGGTAGGTTGCTTGAGACAAATGGTGACGTTTGTCCTAGATGAATGATTGTCCACGACAGAACCCGGCTTATCGACCAACTTTTTATTTTACACCATCCTCGATTTATCACGGAGCAATGCTTGTCCGTGCCTGTTTTCAGGTTTAATCAAACCCAAGGCGTTGAAATTATTCCGCTGTACTTCCCTGACAACCAATCCCAATAAAGATACCGCCCCATGCAACAATGCTTTTTTATTTATCAAAAAAATCAAATAAAAATCAAACACAGATCTGTGACACGAAAAAACACACTTTTTATCTTGACGTAAGGGAAAATGTGTTCCTATAGTGTATAAAAGTGGATTAAAATATCAAAATAGTGGGAGATTGTGGGTGTGATAAAAAAACCTGCAAAGATGAGACTATGTTTCGTGGCATAAATGCAATACACATTGATGGAAAAGGGCGACTTGCTATTCCTACACGTTATCGTGATGCATTGGGGATGGAAGATGGCGCTTCGCTGGTTGTGACCATTGATACCGAAGAAACTTGTCTCTTGCTATATCCAGCGAAAGAATGGCAGGTGATTGAAGATAATTTACAGCGCTTGCCAAGTTTTGACCCAGTGACCAGAAGAATTCAACGACTACTGATAGGGCATGCAACCGATGTAAAGCTTGATAATAATGGTCGACTGTTGTTGCCCCAGTTACTCCGTGAGCACGCCAAATTAGATAAACGTGTGCTGATGATTGGACAGAGTAATAAGTTTGAAGTTTGGTCCGAGTCACTTTGGGAAGCGCGGCGTGAACAATGGTTGACAGATGAGTCGACGAGGTTAGGGCAATTGCCTGATGAATTAAAAACATTTTATTTGTAGAGTATGAAATCACATAAGCCTGTTTTATTACAAGAAGCAATTGAGGGACTGGCCATTAATCCGAGTGGTATCTATGTGGATTGTACTTTTGGGCGAGGGGGGCACAGTCGAGCAATTTTAAATGCACTGAATCAACAGGGGCATTTAATTGCGATTGATAAAGATTTGGCAGCTTTGGCTTATGCAAAAGAACATTTTCATGATGATCCGAGATTCAAAATAGCACATGGTTCATTTGCGAATCTGGGTGACTTAGCCAAAGAATTTGGTGTGTATGGTCAGATCAACGGAATTTTGATGGATTTGGGGGTGTCATCTCCACAATTAGATGATCCTGAGCGGGGTTTTAGCTTTATGCAGTCGGGCCCTCTAGATATGCGCATGGATTTGACGCAATCATTGAGTGCTGCAAGTTTTGTGAATGAGGCAGAAGAAGCTTTGATGGTTCAAGTATTTAGAGAATATGGCGAAGAGCGCTTCGCAGGACGGATTGCACGGGCCATAGTCCAAGCACGAACCGTAGAACCTATTTTGACTACCCAGGTGTTGGCGGAGATTGTAAAAAAAGCCAATCCAAAGTGGGAGAAACACAAGCATCCTGCGACCCGTGTTTTTCAAGCGATTCGGATTTATGTGAATCGAGAGTTGAGCGATTTAACAGATTGTTTAACTCAATGCCTGGATGTGTTAGCCAAAGGTGGGCGGATTGCTGTGATTAGTTTCCATTCTTTAGAGGATCGGATCGTGAAGCAATTTATGCGAAAGCAAGAACGGGGATTGCAACTACCCCGTGGGGTGCCAATCAAAGCCGCGGATATTCCGCTGTCTTTCAAGTGCATTGGTAAGGCGATTCAACCAACTGAGATTGAAGTTCAAGAAAATGTTCGTTCACGGAGTGCTGTTTTAAGGATAGGAGAAAAATTAATATGAACGCTGCAGCGCGAGGTATCAATCAAAGTAATTTTTTTCATGGTCAACTCATTCATATGCGATTATCATTCTCAAATGCTTTACAAATAGGCTTACTGTTTTCAGTCCTATTAAGCGCACTGGCCGTTATCTACATGACAAATTTGCAGCGCGTTACGTTAAGTAGGCTAGAATCATCTGAACAGCAAACGCACTTATTGCAGTTGCAGTGGGGGCAGTTATTGTTAGAGCAAGCAAGTTTAGCCACTCCTGCCCGTGTGCAACAATTGGCGCAAGAAAAATTAAATATGAATTTACCCGTGGATAAAAAAATGATGGTACTGCGAACACCATGAAACAGGATAAAAAAAAGCGTCATTTGCTTAGATTGTGTTTTATCGGTTTGTTTTTTTTGCTTTTATTTGGTTTATTGATTTGGCGTATGATCGAATTGACTGTGCTGGATCGGAAATTTTTACAAGATCAAGGTGATGCAAGAAGTCTGCGGGTTATTGACATACCGGCTTATCGAGGGATGATTTTAGATCGAGAGGGCGCCGCCCTGGCTGTTAGCACACCCGTGAAGTCGCTTTGGGTCAATTCTAAAACCTTTGCTCCCACCCGAGAGCAGTTTCAAAAATTATCAAAGTTATTAAACGTTTCGCTCAAAGAATTAACGAAGAAATTGCATGATGCCCGTGGGCGCGAATTTGTCTATTTGCAGCGCCAACTCAACCCAATGCTGGCGAAAGAGATCCAAGATCTTAAAATTCCTGGGGTTAATTTTCAGGAAGAGTTCAAGCGCTATTATCCGGAAGGGGAAAACACAGCCCAATTGTTGGGATTTACCAATATTGATGATAATGGTATTGAGGGATTAGAGCTGGCCTATCAACGATGGCTCATGGGGGTGAGTGGCAAAAAACGAGTGGTTAAAGACCGGTATGGGCGCATTATCGAGGAGTTGGATACCCTCAAAGAACCCAGGGCGGGTCATTCCTTGCAATTAAGTATCGATAGACGCATTCAATTTTTTGCCTATCATGAATTAAAAAAGACACTGGATCAGTTTGGGGCAAAATCAGGGTCGGTTGTGGTGTTAGATACTCGATATGGTGAGGTGTTGGCGATAGCGAATGCACCGTCATTTAATCCGAATGCACGAAGTCACTATACGCTAGACACATATCGCAACAAAGCCTTAACGGATACCTTCGAACCGGGTTCTATTATCAAACCATTTAGTATTGCCAGTGCATTGGATTCAGGGTTATTTACCCCAGACACCATGATTGACACCAGGCCAAGCACCATCATGGTTCATGGACACCTCGTTCGCGATGTTCATAATTATGGTGTGGTCGATGTGACCGGTGTGTTGCGTTATTCCAGCAATGTGGGGGTGACTAAAATGGTCTTGAAAAGTCCACCGGAGCATTTCATTGGTTTGCTCAGTCGCAGTGGGTTTGCGAGACGTACGGAGTCTGGTTATCCAGGGGAAAGCGAGGGCGCCATTGTTCGCATCGCGGATGCCAATCCATTCGTTTTAGCGACATTGAGCTTTGGATATGGGTTATCTGTTACGGCGATGCAAGTTGCCAAAAGTTACCTTATTTTTGCTAATCATGGTCATTTATTACCGATTAATTTATTACATCAAGACAAAGAGGGAGCTGATGAGCAAGTGATCAGCCAAAAGACTGCGGATCAGTTATTGGTGATGCTCGAGGCGGTTGTCAATGACGGGACTGGGAGGTCAGCACAAGTTGCCGGATATCGGGTTGCCGGTAAAACTGGCACGGCGCGGGTTGCTGGCAAATATGGTTATGAAGAGAAACATTATATGTCGAGCTTTGTTGGTATCGCACCTGCCTCAAGTCCCAGATTAATTGTGGCGGTTTTTATACATGATCCAACGAAAGATGGGTATTATGCTGCTGCCGTTGCAGCCCCGCTGTTTGCCAAAGTCATGGAAGCCGCTTTGCGAATTTTAGATATTCCTCCGGACCAACCAACATGAAACTACTTGAATTATTAACAGCATTGCCTCAGGGCAGTTTGACTTACCCTGCCAGCACAGAAGATTGTGACATCAGGGGTATTCAACATGACAGTCGGTTGATAAAACCAGGATTTTTATTTATTGCTTATCCTGGTGTTACGACCGATGGACGTGAATATATTGATCAAGCCGTGCATTCAGGCGCTGCGGCTATTGTCTATGAATCAGCTGAGTTTCCTGCATCCATTCAGTTGCCGGCGTCGATTCCATGTATACCGGTTAGCCATTTATCCGCGGCGTTGGCGATAATTGCGAGTCGATTTTATCATCATCCTTCACTATCACTTGCGGTAACGGGTGTGACGGGGACCAATGGCAAAACCACCATTGCCTATCAGCTGGCTCAGGCCTCTGATTTGCTGGAGTCACCTGCAGTTTACCTCGGTACCTTGGGACATGGGAAAGTAAATCATTTAACAGTCTTAAATAATACAACCCCGGACGCACTTTGTCTTCAGGCATTGTTATACCAATACAAGGGACAAGGCATTCAGCAAGTTTGTATGGAGGTGTCGTCTCATGCGTTAAGTGAGCACCGGGTTGATTGCATTGAGTTTAATCAAGCTATTTTCACTAACTTAAGTCACGATCATCTGGATTATCATCGGACTATGGATGCCTATGCTGATGCGAAAGCGCAGTTGTTTGCAAAGGCTACTTTAGAATGGGCCATCATCAATCACGATGATGCTTATGCTTCACGCATGATTTCAGGTGTCCCAGCTTCTTGTAAAAAACTCACTTATGGTTTGCAACATGGTGCTGATGTCAGGGCAGCTGATTGTCAATTTGGTCTTTTAGGCAGTCATTTTGATGTGTCCTCACCGTGGGGAGAACAACATCTCGAGATTCATAGTGTGGGTGTTTTCAACATTTACAATAGTCTCGCGGTTTATAGTAGCTTACTTGCTTATGGCTATCCTATTGAAAGGGTGGTCTCGGTGATGGCAAAACTAAATCCATCGCCAGGTCGCCTGGAAATGGTGATAAAGGAACCTTGTGTCTTGGTTGATTATGCGCACACACCAGACGCTTTGGAAAATGTTTTATTAACCTTGGTTCATTTAAAAAAACAGCGCGATACGCCATCACGTATTTGGGTTGTGTTTGGGTGCGGTGGTGATCGTGATAGGACCAAGCGTCCTGAAATGGGGCTTGTTGCCAGTCGGCTAGCAGACCAAGTGATGATTACCAGCGATAATCCGCGCACGGAAGAACCAGATAAAATTGTGGACGAGATTGTAAAAGGCATCATAGAGACGAAGAAAGTGCAAACAATTCTTGATCGAAAAGAAGCGATTCAACAAGTACTCCAGTTAGCTGATAAACAAGATATTATTCTCATTGCGGGAAAAGGCCATGAAGCCTATCAACAAATCGGCCATCAGCGCATCCCTTTCTCTGATCAAGCCATTGTGCGTGCGTTTTTTGGCATTGACCGCCCTGGTGACCAAGATCTTTGTTGGGCCTAGGCCCAGCATTTTTTGACCACTCAACTGAAAACCACAGTTGAAGCCCGAGTTGCTATTACCCGCAATTTGTGTCAAAATTATAGCCATAAAGTTTCTTTTAAGGTAAACATAATGCCTTTGTTGACAGCCGGGTCTTTAGAGAAGATTAGAGAGCTGATACTTTCTTACCGTGAGAATAAATTATCCCCCCCGTTTTTAGCACAAGACGCAGTTCCTCTTGAATTTGATGAGCAAATGTATACTCTGACCAAAACGACCAAAGCTTTTCAACAGCAGCAACAGCAACAGCAACAGCAACAGCAACAGCAACAGCAACAGCAACAGCAACAGCAACAGCAACAGCAACAGCAGCAACAACAAATTCGATTTCAAGGATCGTTGGATGCGCTGATCAGTCGCGAAAACATCGAAGCGAATGAGCATTGTAATGCAATTTGGAATAAGGCTAAAGGACATCAGCCACAAAATTTACGTAATACAAACTTGAGAAGTTTATTTTCGCTTTCAGTTGGAAGTGATAGAAATGATGAAGCTAAAAAAATGTTTCATTACGTCACAATGGAAGCAGCTGAAATGATGCTTGAACATGCAAGCGAGTTTCGGTTTGGGATATCACAAGATTACTATGTCGAAGGTAAAAATGAAGACGATCTGGATTTTCGTGCTAATTTACCGGCCGGGTTTTTTGTTGCCAAACACCCTACAGATGATGCGTTGGTTTTATGTTATGCTCCAATCGAGGCGCAGCAACAGCATCAAAATCCATTTGCTATGAGCTTATATCGACGTCCAGATCAGCTCTCTCTCGAGTTAAAAATCAACATTGAGGTGATTAAGCAAAGCATACGTGATTCAAGTACTGGTTTAACAGACGAATTTTTTGACGCATTTTTTGATTCGTTAACAGTAGAAAATTGGACTGTTTTAGGTGAGTTGTTGAGTCAAGCGTCTGATGCTGATCAGGACGGTAAATATCAAGAGGTAGCTCAGTTTGTCGAAATTGCCTCGATTATGTATCAGTCATCGACGCCTGCTTTTTTTAAAATATGGAAAAAAACCACGTTGCATCGTGACCAAAATTGGTCGGATTATTTTGAACCGGAACGATTGGATGTGGTTTTAACGAGCCTCAAGGTATTAAATAATGCCCCTGCCGTCCAAGATGTCTGGTGGCACTTGGTTGAGGCGCACGAACAATCAACCGGTTATCAGCAATATACCTCTTTGTGGAACGCTTTTGCAGAAATCATCAAATATGCACAATATCAACACTTAAACATAGATTCTTCAAAGATTATCAATTATTTACAACAAAACGAGAATATGCACGGTGTTGTCTTGTTAGGTCGGCTTTATGCTGTTTTAAAATTAGCTGAGCTGATGCCACACACCAAGGAAATCCAGCAAGCTATCTTCTCCCATTTCGATGAAATTGATTGGCGTGGAGATGGTTTTTATGATGCGGCTATTCACGCAAATCGCCACTTTGTTAACTGGGATCCGGCATCCAGGTTAACAGGGTTTAAATCCACTTATGAAAATGCTCCTGCAGATTATAATCTAACTTGGGCATATGACATAAAAGTCACAGCACCATTGGCCCATGCGACGCGCTTTGCACAGTCCAATCTGCAGTTAAATTATCGTGACCAGCTCAACCACCATGAGATGTTAGCGCAATGTGATGAGTACACCAGTCAAGATAATTTAGCGCTGAATAATGATTATTTGCGTTTGGTAACGTTTTGTATTTCTCAAGGCGTCGATACGGCTGACACCATCAAGCAAGCTTTTAACGACAGGCAACAGGTTTCTCCAGACTATCTCCAAGAATTGGCGCAAATTAACAAACTTTTTGATAAACCCAACTTGCTTCCAACTGACGAAACCACGGATTTTGATAAAATACTGAAGCCCTGGTTACAAATGCGATTCGACGATATCAAACGTTATCTGCAAATAAGACGTGATCTCAATTTACCTGTGGATGAAATAAGTTTAGATGAAGTGAATGAGATTGGACGCGCGTTACGTGCATTTCGTTTTTTAAAATGGGATGAACAGCAAATTGACGGCCGATTGCGACAGTTATTGGATAAAAATGCCCCGAAAATATGGGTTGGTTGTTGTCCGTGGTTAACTCTAAAAGAGGGGGGGGAACTCCAGACATTAGTTGAAGCAAAAAAGAAAAAACTCCAGGATGACTATAAAGGAGAAGCAGCAGCCCGTCTTGCCGCTAATGTATTAAGGCAAGTAGATATTTTCAATACACAAATAATGTCCATTCATTTTGAGAAAACTCATTATTTGCCAACCAAGGGTGATTTAGAATCATATTACAGTAAAGCCTATTCACCACGTATTGAAAATGGACAAAATTCTATACAAGGAGACGTGTTTCGCAAGGATAAAATTCGAGCGCTTATCCGATCGAAGTGCGCGATTAGTAAAGGAGATGTTTTCAGACAGTACAATCAAACCGAGATTGATAACGCCATGAACTATTTTAACTCGGTTTCTAAATACTTCGCAGACGATAACGCGGCTTTATTTCGCCAGTTGATTATCGATCATCTTGCTGTGTACGATGTCGGGGGTGATGAGGGAGTTCAAGAATTAAATCGGTTAATCGATTTATTTGCCAAATTAAATAATAAGGCGACATTTAACGAGATCGGACCGGTTTTATCTTTGTTAATAGATAAAGCAAAACCCAATAAAAGATATTCGGTTATTCAACTTTATCAAAGATTAAATCTATTTGACGATCCGCGGTGGGATCTTTCTCAATATCTTCCATTGGCGGTCATTGATGAATTGATCACTTATGCCTATCTGCCTTGGGGTAATGAACCTCAAGACGCGAACTATTTCGTCCATGCAAATCTAGATGATCTGGACGATGATAGATATACACCACTCATGGAGGAGATGAATGAAAATATCATCCCGGAGTATTTGTATAATCGCCACCTGCCAGCTAGTCTAAAAGCCAGTCTCATCCATATGGAATGGATATATAAGCGGAATCCTGTGATGGAGGTAGGTGGTTTGGTTTGGCAAAAGCGAGCGTTTTGGAGTATGACGGTCAAACCCAATTTGTTGATTGATTCGATAGCCCATCTTTACAGTCAGGATGTGACCCAGAGCCTCGTTTTCTATGACCAACCACATATCGACCGGGTTGGACGAACAAAAGCACTTGAACAACATGCGATAGAGCAGGGTACGTATGTTAACATGTATCTTCGCGAGTGTTTTTTGCAACGTTTTCCAGCAAATTCTCCCATGGATTTACTGTGGCAAAAGAATGTGACTTATCTATTTGAATGCTTATATACAGGAAAACTGCAGCAGCAGGGATATGCAGAAAATGCATATGATTTTTCAGAATTTTTTGCGCTGCCTTGGTACGGTGCTGATTATCATGTGAAGAATAAACGTTTAGATCAATATCAAGATAATTCCAACCCTATTACCGACCAAGACCGTCTGATTGCCATCATCTTGCTGCAATTGCTCCAGGTCCCAAAAACAACCTTTGACCGGGCCTGGCTCGGTGACATGAGAGCGAGTCTATTAACTTGGCCTGAGCCAGAACTTCAAAAATTAGCCACGTTTTATAACAAGTCTCGTGTTGCGCCTAGTCACGAGATGTTAAAAGAATTGCTGCAACGGCATGATGATAAAAAAGACGCGAATCGTCTGATTCAACAGTTTAAAAGTAACATGGTCGACAAGGTGCTTCGCGACTCTAATTATTCATTCACGTTATGTGATGACAAAACCGTCTCGCCTGATGCAGATTTTCACCGGGTTTTGAACGGATTAAAATGCAAACTCAACGGAGAAGAACGTGACGAGCTGATTTCTCAAGAAGATAAAAATGCATTAATACGCGATTTCAATCAAATTCAGGAAATTGGGAAAATACTCACTGGTTATGATGATGACCGACTTAAAGCATATTTACATGAAAACGTAAAAAGCCTTCCAGATAGCCGAGCGCGTGTCTTGGCTTGCATGAGACAAATTGTGCTGCGCACAAACTTTAAAATGTTAAATGATACCCAACTGTTGGCTTTGATTTATGCGGCACAACATGGTGATGAGGGCTTAATTTTACAAATTAAAACAGGTGAGGGAAAAAGCCTGGTTACCATCATGCGGACCGCCTACTTGGCGTTAACTGGTAAGGTGGTTGATGTTTTTAGTGCAAAAGAAAGTTTACCAGAACGTGATTACCAGGAAGCGTTTCCGGTATTGGACAACATGGGTATTCGTCACGGACTGATTCATGCCGATTCAAAACCAGGTGCATGCCACGACAGCTTGGAAAATGGCATTGGTGCGATCAATTATTCAACCGCTGGGCAATTTTGCTTACATATTGCAAATCTAACTTGGCAGGAACCCCGCAGTCGTAAAATCCAACTCGATCCGGCCATTCGCGTCGCCTACATTGATGAAATCGATTATGTACTCCTTGATGATGATACGCAAATTAATTTCGCCGCAAGTGATCCTGGCGCGTCTGTGCATAATTCAGATGCTTGGGTTTACGAGGTTGTATGGGAATATTATGCTAACCGGGACCGAACCGCATTTATAACCGATCCGGAAACTGGAAAAGTGGGTGTTCAAGCGAATGTTCATTTGCGTCAATTGACCGATGCTTTGTTAAAAAAAGCCCAAGAAACCCCCAATACTGCACGCTTTTATGAAAAATATTTACGTAGGGATTTAAGCGCAGATGCCAGGTATCGATCGAGACGCGACCGGTATTTAATGAAATTGATAGGCGCCGCGCATAAAGTTCATGGCATGAACGATGGTGTCGATTATTCTGTTTGCAAGCAAACCAAGAAGATTGCCAGAGCGGATGGTGCTGAATATGAAATCCCCGTCCGTTTTGCAGCAGTGATGATTGATAGCCAAATCATTCAAGGGGCAACATATAGCAACCTGGTGCATCAAATGCTGCACACGAAACTGAATGTGGAGTCGAAGCAAAGCGGTGGGTTGGCAAATTTCTTTATTGATCCAATCACCAAACTTGGTTTTTCTTTCAATGTCCATTACATGATGACGCATTGGTATGGAAAAGTAGAAGGTTGTACCAGCACACCGGGGGATATACAAGAACGTACGGAGTATAAAAATTATGGTGTCAACAAGACTCTTAAATTCCCTACTCATCGAGAAAGTAAGACTATTTTTCATCAGCCGGTGTATGCTGGTCGTAAACCGGAATTTGATGGTGTTGTTCGCGATGATGCTATCGGTGAGAAATGGAAAGAACTCATCGAGGCAGCTGAGGAAAAACAAGTTGAATTGATTGTTGAAGAAATTAAACAGGCATTTGATAGTCGTCGCCCCGTACTTATTACCTCTGATGATGAAAAGGAAGTAAAACGGTTTTCAGTAAAAATTAGTGACCTATTAAGGAAAAAATATCAAGCTATTTGGCAAGAGATGGAGGCTAATAAGTTATTCATTGTGGATACCAATGATATCGGCTCTGAAAATAAAATTGTGCCTCTTTCAGGACAGGCCGGTGCCATTACGATCAGTGCGCGCATGGGACGAGGAACTGATATAACGCCAGATTCAGAATTAGGTTTGCTGGAATTGAGCACTAACATGACCAATCCACGGACCCGTAAACAACGAAATGGTCGACCGGGACGACAGGGTAAAGTAGGAGAGTGCAAATCCATCATTAATTTAACTCAACTTTACTATGAATATGAATGTATTACGAAAGATGAGAAATTAAACCGTCTTTTCGAGAAAATTAGAGTCAAGGAAACCAACCGTCTTGATAAAAAGTTAAACAAAGACAAGAGGCTCAAATTAATGTGGCTTGAGCTACGTGAGTCTAATCAAGCAAAAGAGGACTATATCATCACTCGATCTGTCCATGCATTAAGAGTGCAATTGCTTCATGAGTCTCGACAAGAGGAGCGAAAAAAAGAGCGACTTGTTGAAGATTATTCAGGCTTGATATTTAATATGCTGCTAAATCAGGACAATTCTCAACTGAGAGACCAGATCAAAGTTGCATCGGTTGAATGTCTTGAGGATATCGAAGATGCATGGGATAGTTGCTTGCAAAGGCATGAGTTGGATCCTAATAGGACCGTTTTTCAAGCGTTTGAAATAGAAGCCCGCAGCTGTTGGGATGTTTTTTCCAATAGAATAAAAACAGATCTCCATGTTGCCCAGGCAGACACGTGCATCGAGACATCTAGCAAAGAGCAAGCTTTAGACCAAAGCATAAAAGGAGAAGCACTTCAATCAGAAGGATCAGAGCATGCTGGTGGGCCCAGTCGAGAGAATCTACAAAAGAAGGTCGTCATTGTAGGTCAATCTGTTCAGTCTGATACAATTAAAAAGGGAGCAGACGCGGAGCCCACGTCCGTTATTGGCGAAGCTGCCACAGGGGTGTTGTTAGACCCAGAGAATCGATTGCAAGCCTTAAATGAAAAAGCAGCTGTTTCTGCGGCAGCGCCCGAAATGACTGACTCGAATACAAAAGCAAAGGCAAAGGCTTGTCAGTTGATGTTAGATTCAGTGGTTAAATTGCAAGAAACTGATGCAGTGAAGCAAAATAATGTCCTGGATGGTTTGATTGAAAATTTAAAATTAGTAACTCAAACGTTTAACGATGGTAACAAAACGCGAGAAGATTATCTTCAATATAAAACACAGTGCAATGAGTTACTGCATGAGCGCAAGTATCAACGTGTGCTTGCTGTAGAACGCCACAATACGCATCTTGTTTTAAATTATATTCACGAAGCGTTTCGGTCGTTTTTTAGATTTTTTGATGACTTTTTTGCGTCCATGAGTGGCAACCAACCTTGGCATAAAACCGCCACGCCTGGCGCTAAATTTTTGACGGGTCAACTTCATTTTTTTGCACCAAGCAAACCTTCGACCACTGGCGAAGCAATTCAAAAATTTGAAGAAACACTTCAGGCATTAGAGAGTAAATATTTTTCTAAGGATGGAAGTCAGCCCCAGGTTTAAACGAGTTAAGCTTGTAAAAAAATCATGGGCTGTGTACACAGGGTGTGTTGACAATTAATCTTCTTAAACCGGACGCCCCGGGACGTTGGAGCCCGAATTGTAAAAGACACCAATCAAATCTAGCTGTTCAGCAAGATTGTGGCATTTCAAATCTGAGCGTTCACCAAGATTCTGTCACTGGCTCCGGGTGGTCGCCTGCAGGCACAGAAATACGTTCATCAAAAACAAAGCAGCGGCCTTCCCAGCATGATTCTTCTGTTGGAATGTTTTTAAAATAATTTAAAATACCACCTTCTAGCTGGTATACATCTTCAAATCCCAAGGATTTTAAATATGCTGTTGATTTTTCACATCGAATCCCGCCAGTGCAAAACATCGCTATTTTTTTATCTTTTTTATCCAATAAATGTTCTTGCACATAGGCTGGAAAATCTCTGAAATTCTCGGTATGGGGATCAATCGCATTTTTAAAGGTGCCAAATTCAACTTCATAATGATTGCGCGTATCAACCACAACCACATTGGGATCAGCGATTAACTCATTCCACTCCTGGGGTGTGACACGGACTCCCGTTTGTTTTAAGGGATCAAGTTCAGGTACACCTAGCGTGACAATTTCTTTTCGAAGTTTCACTTTGGCTTTTTCAAAAGGCATGATATCGTGCCATGTTTCTTTAAAAACCAAATCATGAAAACGGGGATCTGCTCGCAAATAATCATATAAACGAATCATTTCTTCTGGTAGACCAGCCATGCCCCCGTTAATCCCTTCATGAGCTAAAATAATCGTTCCCCAAATGTTATGCGCTTTCATCGCCTCCAGCAAAGGAGGTTTCAAAGACTCGTAATCATCCAAAGGGACAAATTTATAAAAAGCGGCAACAAGGTATTTTTTCATGATTCGATTCAGCATAGTTATGACCGGTATATTGTAGATATTTTCATCTCTTTTTTCAACTCTAAAAAATCGTAACCAGGCTGTTGATAAGTTATATTTTAATTGAATCAAATTGATTCCAGAGATAGATCCAGCTGGATCCCGCGAACAAGTCGCGGGACGTCGAGATCTGAATTGTCAACACCCCCTAAAAAAAGCAGCGGTCTTCTTTGCCAAGGAAACAAAGTGAAATACTCGTTCATTGCTCAACATAAGAAGACCTGGCCTGTCGATGTGATGTGTCGACTCATGGGCATTAACCGTCATAGCTATTACAGCTATCATCGGCGACACAAGAATCTATCTGAGGATCCTGAACGCCAAGAAATGTTGGAATGGATTAAAAAGGTTGCTGAAGCGAGCCAATATACTTATGGCGTAACACCCCAGGTACGTCATGTATTCGGCCTCTGGTTAAGTGAAATACGTTCACTCGGGCCCTGATAGTATCTGCGTTCTTGATCCTCTTCATCCCGACGGCTTATTATAGCCCATGACGTACTTAGGTTTTTCAAGAACCGGTCTTACCTATTTTGCTATCAATATTAATTTATCCTTAGCTCTCCAGACGGTAGTAACACTTTTACATAACCCAACTCACACGGAGCTTGCGACGAAGCATCCCCTGAATTTAAGGGGATGTTTCGCTACGCTCAACATGACGTGCCTATTTTTATTGATGATGCAACTAAGCAGCATGAGCTTCATTCTGCCGATAACATTCACCCGTTGCCATCATTGCCC
>DAIDKT010000035.1 GCA_027449905.1 Legionellales bacterium | reverse complement strand
CTAGTTAAAGTGGCGGGGTCCATACTATTATCCTGAACGCAGTGAAGCGGTAACTACGTCATCCTGAACGCAGTGAAGGATCTCCAATTGACTTGGTTTGAGCCAAATTCAGGAGATCCTTCACTGCGTTCAGGATGACGTGGAATCAATTTTATTTAATTAAAAGCAAACTTATCCTCAACCTGGGGGTTACGTTAACGATTATTTGTTTAAATTTACCTCGATCCGTTTGGGCAGGAGGCTAACGCCTCTCCCCAGCCCAAAGGGTACTTATTGTTACTTAACTTAGTTACATTCTATCTAAGGTCTGTTAACCAGACGAAAACTTACTCATCCGGTATCGACATCAGACTTGCATTTCCACCAGCGGCCGTTGTGTCAACGGTATACGTGCGCTCAATGCATAATCGTTGTAAGTAGTGAGGGCCACCTGCTTTAGGTCCAGTTCCTGAGAGCCCTTCGCCTCCAAATGGTTGTAGGCCAACTACCGCGCCAATCATGCTACGATTAACATAACAATTACCGACATGAACACGTTCACGTATATATTCAACTGTATGGTTAATTCGACTGTGGATGCCTAAAGTTAATCCATAACCAGTTTGATTAATCTGGTTAATTACATCATCCAATTCTTTTCGTTTAAATCGAATAACATGCAAAACAGGTCCAAATATTTCTTTTTCAAGCGCACTGATATGATCAATCGCAATTGCCGTGGGCGGCATAAATAGACCATGATCGCAATCTTGATTCAGCTCACATTGATAAATCACTTCATAACGTTGCTGCATATTGGTCACATGGGCTTTTAAACTAGCTAACGCACTCGGATCAATGACGGGACCAACATCGGTTGTTAACCAACGCGGATCACCCACGCATAATTCTGCCATCGCACCTTTTAATAAAGACACCATGCGCGGATAAACTTCTTCTTGAATGAACAAGACTCTCAAGGCGGAGCAGCGTTGACCAGCACTGCCAAAAGCGGAGGTGATCACATCGTTGGTGACTTGCTCAAGTAGCGCAGATGAATCGACAATCATTGCATTTTGCCCACCAGTTTCCGCAATAAACGGGACAATTTCGTCACCACGCGAAGCCAATGTTCTATTGATCAAATTGGCGGTGCTTGTTGATCCTGTAAAAATAATCCCCTTAATCCGTTTATCAGCAACCAACGTTGAGCCGACTGTTGAACCCGGCCCTGGTAAAAATTGAATAACACCGTCCGGTATGCCTGCTTTTAACATCAGTTGCACAGCAAAGTGAGCAATCATAGGGGTTTGCTCGGATGGCTTCGCGATCACGCAATGACCGGTTACCAATGCAGCAACCACTTGTCCTGTAAAAATTGCTAAAGGAAAATTCCAAGGGCTAATACAAAAAATAACACCACGTGGATGTAAAGATAATTCATTGAGCTCACCGGTATAGCCATGTAAACGGATTGGTTGAGCCATCATTTTTTTGGCTTGGGCAGCATAATATCGACAAAAATCAACAGCTTCTCTCACTTCAGCAATTGCATCTTGCCATGTTTTTCCAGCTTCTAAACAAGCCATTGCCATCAAACTTGTCTTGTTTTCTTCAAGTAAATCTGCAAATCGTTCGATATAGGTTGCGCGTTCAAACACCGTTGTTTTACTGTATGTTAAAAATGCTTTTTGTGCCGCTAATAACGCTTCTTCTGCATCTTCAAGCGTTGCACGAACTACTTGCCCTATGATTTCTTTGGTGTTTTGTGGAGAATTGACTGGTTGCGAGCGACTAAAATCAGTGGGTTTACCAGCAATAATCGGGCCCGCTTGCCATGCAAATGGCTGCATGGTTGCAAGTGATCCTTGTAGCCCCGCAATCACGGCCCGATTGGAGAAATCTATTCCAGCAGAGTTTTTACGCTCCGGTAAAAAAACTGATGCAGGCAATGGGATGTTTTGATTGATTTTTCCTAATAAAAACATGGCCTTGCTGAGAGGATCTTCGACTAAATCACTGATCGGCGCTTTGTCGTCGACAATGCGATTAACAAATGAAGAATTAGCGCCATTTTCTAATAAGCGTCTAACTAAATAAGGTAATAAATCCTCATGACTGCCAACCGGTGCGTAAATACGGCAAGCAATACCAAACTGACTTGCTGGAACTACTTGCTCATACAACTCATTACCCATTCCGTGCAAACATTGAAACTCAAAATCACGATAATCACCAACCAAACTCAAAATCATGGCCACTGAATAAGCGTTATGTGTTGCAAACTGGGGATAAATCACATCAGTCATGGTTAATATTTTTTTAGCACACGCTTGAAATGACACATCGGTGAAAACTTTTCGGGTGAAAACAGGATAATCACCTAAACCTTGCATTTGTGATTTTTTAATCTCACTATCCCAGTAGGCTCCTTTGATTAACCGCACCATCATGCGTCTATTTTTACCACGTGCCAAGGCGGCTATCCAATCTAAAAGATAAAATGCCCGTTTTTGGTATGATTGTACCGCCATACCAAATCCGTTCCAACCTGATAGGCTGTCATCGTTAAATACTGTTTCAATGACATCTAGCGATAAATCCAATCGTTCAGACTCTTCCGCGTCAATCGTTAAACCAATTTGATGCTGTTTGGCTAACTGTGCCAGACTTAATAATTTAGGGGTCAACTCTGATAAAACCCGCTCATGCTGAGCTTCTTGATAACGAGGGTGAAGTGCGGATAACTTAATTGAAATATTGGGTTTTTGATATAAATCATCCGTTACTGATGATTTTGTACCGATGGTTTCGATTGCATCTGTGTAAGCTTTAAAATAACGTTCTGCATCAGCAGTGGTTAAAGCTGCTTCACCCAGCATATCATAGGAATAGCGATACCCGACGGCTTCTTTCTTTTTAGCGCGTTCGATTGCCTCGCTAATTGTCCGTCCCATCACGAATTGTTTACTCATAATGCGCATGGCTTTATCAGCGGCCATCCGCACCACACCTTCACCACTGCGATTCACCAGGGTCATTATTGATCGTTGTAAACTAGATTCTGCTTTTTCTGGCGCCAATACTTTACCAGTTAGCATCAATGCCCATGTGGTCGCATTAATAAAAAATGAATCACTTTGACCACGGTGAGATTCCCAATCCGCCGGTGCAATTTTATCTTTAATGAGTCGATCAATAGTAGGATTGTCAGGGACTCGCAATAAAGCCTCGGCCAAACACATCAAAGCAATTCCCTCATCACTTGATAAAGCATATTGGGTTAAAAATGAATCAATCCCCATGCTTTTCTTGCGCCCAGCTCGAACTTGTTCTACCAACCGTATCGCTAAATCACGAATTGTAGTCTTTGTCGTCGTATCCAGCTCGGCCTGTTCAATCAAATCCGTTACCACATCTAACTCTGATCCCCGGTAAACATCGTTTATTGTTGCGCGCAATCCTTCTGGCCATTTTAAAGAACGCTTATCAATCATATTGTCTCCAGTATAAACAAAATTTTGGTATGCGCGAAGTATAACTTAAAAATAGAAGAAAATATAACAACACACCGTTATTTTTTAATAAAAAGATTAATAAGTGGCCTTTGTGTCTATTTTTAGGTGTTTTTTTGATTGTTAGCATGGGGTCATAAAGGGTTCTATATACCACCGGTATGAGGTTTGTTACCATTTAAACCGGCTATTTTTAGGTTTAAATTTTACATTGGGCTTTTATATTGGTAAAATAGGAACTTTTTACAACAGCTAACAGTAGGTAATGCGTATGAATTTGTTAATGTCTCTTACCATGATGGTCTTATTAACCTGTAATTTTTCATCGAGTACCACCAGTTATGCTGGCTCATCATTTGATGTCATGACAGAAGCGAACCATCTGAGTCATGCAGCACCACAACTTAATCGAAATGTTTTAAAACTTGCCTTGGTTGCCTATCACAAGGCGACACTAAAAGGAGCAGTACACAAGGCTATTCTCACCGTGATTGATTACTCCTTACCATCGTGGAAACAACGCATGTGGGTGTTTGATATCAACAGAGAGCGGTTATTATACAATACATATGTTGCGCATGGTAAAAATTCAGGAGCAGATGTACCTCATTTTTTTTCAAACCAATCTTCTAGCAAAGCTAGCAGCTTAGGAACTTACGTGACGCAAGATACCTATATTGGTTCTAAAGGGATTGCCTTAAACCTACAAGGCTTGGAAAAAGGATTCAATGACAATGCATACAACCGCAGAGTGGTTATGCATGGTGCTTGGTATGTCGAGCCTACATTCATTAAACTATCCGGTCGAGCTGGCCGCAGCTGGGGATGCCCATCAATCGCTCAATCTATAGCAAAGCCTGTAATTAACACTTTGAAGGGTGGTTCGGTTGTATTTGCATACTATCCCGATCGAAATTATTTATCGCATAGCAATTATGCAACAGTGGCCTAGGGTCTGTAGGCCATTTAGATTTCGAGGTCCGCTGGGCGGACCAGTTTTCAAGGAGTTGAATTGCCAAGAACCGACTAATTTGCACGGATACGTTGTTCTTATTCATCTCTTATGATAAGTTGGTCAGGTTAAATTTATAGAGAGTAACAATGAACCATGAACACTCACCCCAGTCTTCCTCGCGCCAGGAGGCCATGAAGTGGCTGACAGAGCATTTCCCAGAAGCGTTTTTCCTGAAAGGTAAACAAGTTAAGCCGCTGAAAATAGGTATTTTCGAAGATGTGATGGATTTTTATGAAAGGCTGGACTACCCCCCTTTTAGCAAAAAATTACTCAGGGAAGCAATTAATTATTATAGCGCATCCAAAGCTTACTTGATGAGTCAGCAGGAAAACGCCATCCGCATCGATTTGTTCGGTTATGAAATTGATAAAGTAACCAAAGAACAGGCTGAATTTGCCAAACAGCGCCTGCAACAACGAGCGAAGTCAATCCCTTCCGTTGCAGAACCTGCAAACCAGTAAATAATTCATATCCACACACGAAGACAATGATGCAACTCGTGTAAAAGGATTGTATGACAAACCTGTCATCTCGATAACATCTAAACCAGCCATTCGAACCATAGATGCGAGTTCGCTTGGTTTTATAAATTTTTTAAAATCATGGGTTTGTCTTGGTAAAAGACCGAGAATGTATTCAGCCCCAACCACTACATACGCATAGGATTTGACAGTTCGATTGATTGTTGACAAGAACAAATAACCATCTGCTGTAAGTAAACGAGCTGCGTGTTTAATCACGAAAGCAGGATCATCAACATGTTCTAACATTTCCAAACAGGTAACAATCCGAGATGGGGGGCCTTGGTATAATTCGACCGGTATACATTCATACTGAATTGGTAACTGATCAAGCGCTGCATGCGATCGGGCCGTTGCGATAGAATCCTCTTCTACATCTAGACCAGTGACCAGACCACCACATTTCGCCATGCCTTCCGATAAAATGCCGCCACCACACCCAATATCTAAAATAGATTCACCTTGTAAGGATACGAATTTTTGTATGTAGTCTAAACGAATATCATTGATGTCATGGAGGGTCTTCAGTGAACCATTTTTATCCCACCAATCATCAGCGAGCTTAGCAAACTTAGCTATCTCTGATGGATTAATTGACGACTGTTCTCGTGACATTTTATACCCTTTCAAGCAAATTCATCGGTTTAAAAAAATCAAGGACGCGCGGATTCGTGATAAAACTCAGATTGTATGGATGTTCAGCTTCAAACTTTTTAAACCTATCGGTTTCAGGTATTTTCTTAGCTATTCTACCTAAAGACACGAGTTGAATAGTTGAGTTATATTCGAACAACTGAGAAAATAAACTGGCCATAAAAGGACGCCACTGTTGTGCATGATAGTTTATTTGGTCTTTACTGTAAACCAATGATGCATTTAAAAGTAAAAATCCTTGGTCTAAGAAGGCATTGAATAATTGACTGCCCGTTTCTAAATAAGCGGATTTATCCAAATTAGCCAAAGCTTCTTGAGAAAAATTATCATGGAGATCACCCTTCGCGTGCAGTAACATTTTGATTAAATTACGAAGAGAGGTTGCTTTATTAACCTCTTTACTGAGGCCCGTTTTACTCCATAATGAGCCAACCGCACCATCCCAAAATGCATAACCATTGGCTGACTGTACCCGCGGATACGGCGATTCACCGAGCAAAATATATTGGGTTTTAGATAATGGGATGCTAAACGCAGCAAAGATAGACTGCCACCCAGGTAACCAATTTTGATTGTCTTGCAATTCACCCAAATAACAAGCATCCATTTCATGCAGTGCTTGATTTAAAAAAGGATGCCATTCTTCATGAATATTGGATAAATTAACAATAGATTGCATGAAGTAACTCGACAGCCAGCTTGACAGTTTTACTATCTACATCACGCAAGGGATTATACTCAACAATTTCTAATCCCAGCACTTGTGATCTTGAAATAGTTTCTTGTAACGCCTGGACCAATTCACGGCCCGAAATACCGTCCGGTACTCGGCAGCCAACACCTGGTGCATCTATTGGATCAATCCCATCCAAATCAAGACTAATACCATATCCACACGTAGACTGAGACACATAATGACAGGCTTCATCAAGAACTGTTTTTAATCCCCTAATTTTCAATTCCTCCATCATCACCACTTTCACACCTAATTTTTTCAATATTTCTTCTTCGCCTGCTTCATAACTGCGTACACCAATCAAATACAAATTTTCTGGTTTCAGTGCGGGCATTTTATCAAATAAATGGGTTAAATCTTTGGTGCCCTCCCCCAGTAAATGCGCCAGGGGCATACCGTGAATATTTTGAGTTTCTGAAGTATGTGGGGTGTGACTGTCCATATGCGCATCAATCCAGATAAGACCAATATCCCCATCTTTTCTCTTGGCATGGGCAACCGCGCTCCACGTCCCTATCGCAGATGAATGGTCTCCACCTAAAACGCAAAAAACTTCATCTTGTGTTGCAAGTCTGAGTACGGCCTGACCCAACTCCAAGACTTTGTTTTTCACCAACGACATCACCTCGAGACCACGATCAATGGATGCGGCGGTCACCATGGTGTCCCAATCAACATTTAAGCCAGCTTGCTGAAACAATGATGGATGATAAAACATATACCAAGGTCCAAGCGCACAATCTGGATTATTGGCTGCTGTGCCCGAAGCATAACCAATTAATTTAATGACAGGTTTCATTTTCTGACTCATCTGGCTCCCTCACGAATAGCCCGTATAGATCTTTGCAATCCCATAATGAATCTGGCACAAAATCAACGGTGTCTCCTATGAGTAATTCTTGTGCCAAATCATAACATAATCGTAAAACACTAAAATCTTCCAATGCAAACCCAACTGAGTCAAAAACGATTATCTCCTCACTTCCGATTCTAGCTAATTTGCTCTCGTTCACTATTTCCCATAGCTCTGCGTAAACAAATTTATCCGCATCCGATCCTAAATTTTGTATTTCACCTTCATGCTGGGTCTGTTGAAAATATTCAACCACTATTTTAGCTTTTTTTAAAATATCTGGATCTAACTCTGTTTTTCCAGGTGCATCACCGCCAATTGCGCAGATATGCTGTCCCGGCTCAAGCCAAGCCGACTCTATTACTTTGTGCTTGCCCCGCGCTGCTGTGGCGGTTATCACAATATCAGCTCCTGCCATTGCTTGTTTTATGTTTTGAGCCTCAATTAATTCAAATGACTGCGAACGCATGTTTTGTTGAAAACGCTTCATTGCATTTTTGTCAATATCAAAGTATCTCACTTCTTTCAGATCAAATAGTGTATGATGTGCCAAAACTTGAAACTCACTTTGTGCACCACATCCTATCATCGCTAATTTTTGACTTTTGGCTTTTGCTAAATAACGTGATGATAAGGCAGATATAGCAGCGGTGCGGATAGCAGTTAATACCGTCATGGCTGATATCATCAATGGATATCCAGTTCGCACATCAGCAAGCATGCCAATTGCAATGACATTCAGTTTATTTTGTTGCGGATTCAGGGGATGACCATTCACATATTTAAAGCTATATAAGCTATTATTACAAATCGGCATCAATTCAATCACTCCATCTGCAACATACAGAGCATGGCGACTAGATTTTTGAAATTGTTGCCAATTTTTGAAATCTTCTGTTAAATTATCAAATAAACGTCGGTAAAATGCAGATAAGCCAATCTTCTTAATCAACAGTTGAATGGCATGTGTTTCTAACAGGATCATGATCACAAACCTCACATGAAAAAAATCTGGAAAACCTTCGCTGGTAGATGTATTTATCAATCAATTGATGGTATTAAAGTCCATCAAAATCTCGTTTATCGTTGGCTGACACATCATCACGAGAGTGCCATTCAAACGATGATAAACCGCTACAAGCCACATCTTGCTACCTTACAATATATTCAACCACTGACCTTTGCTCTTCGATCTTTACCATCAAATTACTGCTTATTAGGCTTGGGTGGCGGTGCCATTCTCCATGCCTTAAGCAACCTGAATCAAGATATACAAAGTACAGTGGTCGAATCATGCGAAGAAATAATTAATGTGGCACACAATCATTTTATGCTAGACAGGATAAAAAATCTCGAAATCCTGCATCAGGATGCAAATATTTTTGTGGATAGCCACAAAAAACGTTATCAACATCTATTAATCGACATCTATACTGGCAACTTATTTCCATCTCAATGCCAACATTCACATTTTTTTCAAGCCTGCAAAAATCGCTTACAGGATCATGGTTTTCTAGCAATTAACAGCGTTGGTGCCGATGATGGCTGGTCCCATCTGACATATTTGCGAGAGCATTTTGGACAAAAAATTGTTTGTATACCAGTAAAAAACACGGGGAACATTGTGATGATTGCGACTAAATCGCCATCGGTGAATCATCTTTTAGATTTATTTACAAAAAGTGACCAATTAAAGACAATGATTTGGGATGCACGCTGGGGTTATGTAGCGGAACTCAGGATATAAAAGATCGTGATAAACTGAGTAGGCTTTAAATTAGCCCTTTTGGGGCATGGAAGAATCATATAAATTTTGTCTTTGTACACGACAAAAATGACACTGTCTTTCCCGCGAAGGCGGGAATCTATTTTTTGTGTGGCATAATGCAGCTACCAGCATAGATCCCCGCCTGCGCGGGGACGACAAATTTCTAGCCTTTTATTTTTTGTCGTGTACGGAGAAATTTTGTATAAGACATTTTTTATATAAATTTATCATTTTTTAGGTCCTGGAAAAAATTCAGTCAGGTTGTCGACCTAAACTTCCATCAAATCCTTCTCTTTATGTGCCAGCAAAACATCAATTTCTGCGATGTATTTGTCAGTTATTTTTTGAATTGCCTCACTACCACGTCGTTCGTCATCCTCAGATATTTCTTTGGAGTCTTTCAGCTGGCTGTTCGCATCACGACGAATATTTCGGATAGAAACACGCCCTTGCTCTGCTTCAGCTCGCACGACTTTGATCATTTCTTTACGACGCTCTTCAGTCAATGCTGGCATGGGAACGCGGATTGCTGTCCCTGAATTTGAGGGGTTAAGACCCAAATCTGAAGTGAGAATAGCCTTTTCAATCGCAGCAACCATCGACTTATCATAAGCAGTGACCAACAGTGTTCTGGAATCGCTTGCTGTTACACCAGCAACTTGATTAAGCGGCATGAGGGTTCCATAATATTCTACTTGAACGTGATCCAATAAGCTTGCGTTCGCCCGTCCAGTTCTTATTTTTGTCATTTCATGCTGCAATGACTCTACCGCTCGTTTCATTTTTTTTTCTGCTTCGAGTTTTATTTGCTCAATCACGCTCATCTCCTACGATTGTACCAACCCGCTCACCCGTTACAATTTTTATTAAAGCATCAGGTTCTGACATATTGAAAACCTGCAAGGGCATATGTTGATCTTGACATAAACAAATAGCAGTCAAATCCATCACTTGTAGACCTTGACTCAGCACTTCTCGATAAGTTAAAAAATCATAACGTACTGCATCAGCGTTATTAACAGGATCGCTTGAATAAATACCATCTACTTTGGTTGCTTTTAGAACAACATCTGCACCCACTTCAATGGCCCTTAAACATGCAGCTGTATCGGTAGTAAAAAACGGATTGCCTGTACCAGCAGCAAAAATAACGACCTGGCCATTACGCAAATGGGTCATTGCCTTTCGGCGATGATATGAATCAACCACACCCATCATCGGTATAGCGGACATAATCCGTGCTGGCAAGTCAATTCGTTCCAAGGCATCTCGCAATGCCAATGCATTCATCACGGTTGCCAACATACCCATGTGATCGCCCGTCACTCGACCAAGACCAGCAGCGGATAGGGCCTTTCCTCGAAAAAGATTACCACCACCAATCACGATGCCCACCTCGACACCTAATTTGATTAACTCAGCTACATCAGTTGCAATTTTGTCCAAAACAGAGGGGTCAATCCCAAACTGGGACTTACCCATCAAGGCTTCGCCACTACACTTCAATAGAATTCGTTTATATTTAAGCGCTGGAGGTTGGCTCATGATGTTTCACGAACCTGCGCCATCACCTCTTCAACAAAATTATCTTCTTTTTTCTCAATCCCTTCGCCAACTTCAAAACGTGTAAATGAAAGGACATCAGCGTTTTTTTGTTTTAACAGTTGACCAACTTTGATTTCAGGGTCTTTAACATAAGACTGACCTGTTAAGCTGACTTCATCGATTAACTTGCTGATTCTTCCATCAACCATTTTGTCTATAATCTCTTGTGGTTTACCACTTTCGCGTGCTTGTGCTGAGAAAATATCACGTTCTTTTTCAATATCTTCTTCAGACACATCTTCACGATGAACAACCAAGGGCCGGGCCGCAGCAATGTGCATAGCCAGATCTTTTGCTAGTGGCTCATCATTTTGCTTTAAAGCAACCAAAACACCAATTCGGCTACCATGAAGATAGGTACCAATCGGGTTATCGCTATGGATCTGCTCTAATCGACGCAATTTAATATTTTCACCTATCTTCGCAATCAACTCTTGCCTTGCTTGTTCAACTGTTATTTCTCGGTCAAGCAGCAGTTCTTTCGATAGCGAATCCACAGAGATCGCCCCTGTTCTAAGTGCGGTTTCAGCCACACTTTGAGCGAACACTTGGAAGTTTTCATCTCTCGCGACGAAGTCTGTTTCACTGTTGATTTCAAGTATCACTGCACGACGTCCATCTGCAGACCGAGCAATTTGAATTACTCCTTCTGCAGCAACTCGATCCGCTTTTTTATCTGCTTTTGCCTGACCTGCTTTACGCATTTCAGTGATGGCTTGCTCAATATCACCATTCGATGCAAGCAAAAACTTTTTGCACTCCATCATGCCTGAACCCGTACGCTTACGTAGCTCCATGACCATTGCAGCGCTAATTGACATAAACCCCATCTCCTTCACTGTACTTCGACAAATTCACTGGTTGTTGATCCACCGACCGTATTACTTCCGCGGGCATCTATTATGGTATCTGCCAAGCAACGGAGATATATATTGATTGCCCTCATCGAGTCATCGTTTCCAGGAATAATGTAGTCGACGTTATCTGGGTCGTTATTCGTATCAACGATACCAAATACAGGGATTTTTAACCGACGCGCTTCTTCAACTGCAATATGTTCAAAACCAACATCAATCACAAACAAAGCATCAGGTAAACCAGCCATGTCTTCGATTCCACCCAAGCTGCGCTCAAGCTTTTCTAGCTCTCGGGTTAACATCAGAGCCTCTTTTTTGATCATCCCATTGAAGTCACCATCATCACGTAGTTTTTTCAACTCTTTAAGACGGAAAATAGATTGGCGAACGGTCTTGTAGTTAGTTAACATCCCACCCAACCAACGATGGTCAACATACGGCATGCCAGCACGCTTCGCGTGCTCACGGACGCTTTCTTGCGCAGCTCGTTTCGTTCCGACAAACAAAATTTTAGCGCGATTCGCCGCCAAACGACTAATTTGGTTTAGCGCGTCGCTGAACATGGGCATCGTTTTTTCAAGATTAATGATGTGGATATTATTTCTAGAGCCAAAAATATATTCGGCCATTTTAGGGTTCCAAAAGCGAGTTCTGTGCCCAAAATGAGCACCCGCTTCTAGCAATTCACGCATACTAATATTCATATTTTCTCCGGGTTATGCCTCCACATTTCCCATACGCCACCCCAAAGGGACCCTAACGCATGTGACGAGATGTGTGTGTAGTTTAAAACGCGCTATTTATACCACGAATGATACTAAATCTCAATCTTTTATTACAATCTGCCTTTGTACACGACAAAAAATAAAAGGCTAGAAATTTGTCGTCACCGCGCACTGATACATCCCCACAAATTTGTTAAAAATCATTGCTGTAAAGTTCTAGTAATGATCTAATTCTCCTCAATAAATATATTGGGGAGAATTATGGAAGCGATTGATATATTACATACTCATCTCATGGAAGAATGCCCGTTCATCCACGGTAAGCGTTTACAGGCAGTTATGGATGTAGCGTGTTCACTTCAAAAAAAGCAAAATCTATCACTGACGGCGATAGGAAAAGGGTTATCTGGAGAGAAGAGAAAGCTAAGTAAACCACCCAGAAATGATAAAGCGGGTTCCAATCATTATCGACGCTTGGCACGAGAGCCATGGATATTGGCAACCAATTTATCTAAAGACGATGTTAACGCAACGCAACTCCCCAGGTTGAGGATAAGTTTGCTTTTAATTAAATCAAATTGATTCCACGTCATGTATGGACCCCGCCCTGGTTGTCAAGGATTGTATTAACATTTAAACAAAATAAAGGTTGAGATGCAGTCATGTATTCGGCCTCTGGTTAAGTGAAATACGTTCACTCGGGCCCTGATAGTATCTGCGTTCTT
>DAIDKT010000034.1 GCA_027449905.1 Legionellales bacterium | reverse complement strand
AGGAAAACCCTTTGTCAGACTGATTTGTAGGTAAGTGGAGCTTTAGATGTGAGGTGATTTTAGGTGGATTGTAATGTGTAATTATTGATTAGATTGGTGTTAAATTATATTTAATCGTTATGTGTTTCGGGAATGCAGGTTAGGTGGACCCATCGTTTCCCAATTAATTATCTATTGCACCTGGCGCGGCACTTATTTTATCCTATCTACTTTGGCATTTGTTTGGTTACCTATATGGTGGTTCTTATTTCGGGATCACCCCCAAGAGTCCTATCATGTCAATCAGTCAGAGGTAGATTACATTCAGCACCTACCATCCATTCAGAGTAGACTAAAAATAGACCAAAAACCTTGGCAATCCCTTTTACTGAATCGAACCTTGTTAGTTAATAATTGGGCTTTTTTTGTATTCGGTTTTTATTTGTTTTTTTTCATGACTTGGTTGCCAAATTATTTGATCATGATGTTCCATTTTAATTTAGCTAAAACCGGGCTTTACAGCATTTTCCCCTGGCTACTGGCTGCCATCATGATGTGGGCTACGAGCACCTTAAGCGACCGCATTTTTAAACAAACGAAAAATTTACGCTGGTCTCGTACTTATCCTATTTTTATATCTCAGTTTTTAGCAGCAATATGCGTGATCCCGGTGATTTATGCATCCTCTATCTATGTTGCTATGATTTTTATTGCACTGGCTGTCGGATTTTCTATGAGTGCAAATGCGGCATATTATGCAGTGAATATCGATATTGCAAAAACACGTGCTGGCACCGCACTGGGTATCATGGATGCAGTTTTTGCTCTCTCAGGATTTATAGCACCCACTTTGACAGGGTATATTGTTAGCTGGTCAGGACATTTTGAAGCTGTATTCTGGTTGTTATCTATTTTGGCGTTGTCATCAACCTTATTAACGCTGGCATTTCACAATAGAAATTAAGCGACGCCCTGAGGTTTTGCCAGGAACTAAAAAATGACAAACAGAATGAGCAAAAATAAAAAGCACAAACAAAGAGATGGAGAAAAAACATGAGCACATCTGGTAAATGCCCTATCATGCACAGCGGAATGGCCACCAAGACTGTATCAAACCAAAACTGGTGGCCAGAGGCCTTGAATCTAGATATCTTGAGCCAACACGATACCAAGACCAACCCCATGGGAAAAGATTTCAACTATCGGGATGAACTCAAAAAACTAGATGTTGACGCACTTAAAAAAGATTTTTATGCCATGATGACGCACAGCCAATCTTGGTGGCCTGCTGATTGGGGACATTATGGCGGGTTGATGATTCGTCTTAGCTGGCATTCAGCTGGTACCTATCGCGCAGCCGATGGTCGTGGTGGTACAGGGAAGGGTAACCAACGTTTTGCACCTTTAAATTCATGGCCAGACAATGTGAACCTAGACAAAGCTCGTCGATTATTATGGCCACTCAAAAAAAAATATGGCAACAAAGTTAGTTGGTCAGACTTAATCGCTCTAGCGGGTACCATTGCCTATGAATCCATGGGACTTAAAACCTATGGATTTGCTTTTGGTCGTGAAGATATTTGGCATCCTGAAATAGACGCCTACTGGGGATCGGAAAATATCTGGCTAGACGCCAAGCGCTATGAGAATGAAAACCGCGGGTCACTCGAAAATCCATTGGCTGCGGTGCAAATGGGATTAATCTATGTCAACCCTGAAGGGGTGGATGGGCGGCCTGATCCGCTTAGAACCGCTCAGGATGTCCGAGTTACCTTTAGACGAATGTCCATGAACGACGAAGAAACCGTTGCGTTGATTGCTGGTGGCCACACAGTTGGCAAATGTCACGGAAATGGTGACACAAAAAATTTAGGGCCTGCTCCTGAAAGCGCCCCGCTAGACGATCAAGGATTTGGTTGGGTCAATAAAACCACCCGAGGCATTGGTCGAGATACGGTTTCAAGCGGCATTGAGGGCGCATGGACTACTTACCCCACCAAATGGGACAATGGCTATTTTAGGATGCTCCTCAACCATGAGTGGGAACAGAAAAAAAGCCCTGCGGGTGCACACCAGTGGGAACCGATCAACATAAAAGAAGACGATAAACCGGTTGATGTTGAAGACCCTTCTATTCGTTGCAATCCCATCATGACTGATGCTGACATGGCCATAAAGATGGATCCCATATATCGTAAAATTTCCGAGCGATTTCATCAAGACCCTGAGTATTTTGCCGACGTATTTGCAAAAACCTGGTTTAAACTGATTCATCGTGACATGGGACCAAAAGCGCGTTACGTGGGTCCTGATGTACCGAAAGAAAATTTGATTTGGCAAGATCCCGTACCAACTGGAAACAGCGATTATGACATCGTCAGGGTGAAAGACAAGATTGCTGCCAGTGGTCTCAGTGTCAGTGAAATGGTTTCTACCGCATGGGATAGTGCAAGAACATTTCGTGGCTCAGACATGCGCGGCGGTGCGAATGGTGCTCGTATCCGACTGTCACCTCAAAAAAACTGGGAAGGAAATGAACCACAACGCCTTGCGAAAGTGTTGCGAGTTTTAGAGACCATCGCCACCGATACAGGCGTGAGCTTAGCGGACGTGATTGTACTTGCTGGTGGGGTAGGTATCGAGCAAGCGGCTAAAAAAGCAGGTTTCGCTATCACCGTCCCTTTTGCCCCAGGTCGAGGTGATGCAACAGACGAGATGACAGATGCACCATCTTTTGCAGTTCTTGAACCCGTTCATGATGGATTTCGTAATTGGCTTAAACAAGACTCTTTAGGCAAAGCAGAAGCATTGCTAATCGAACGCGCACAATTGCTTGGCCTGACCGCGCCGGAGATGACCGTGTTGGTTGGAGGGATGCGCATGCTAGACACCAACTACGCTGGCACAAAATATGGCATATTGACCGATCGGGCGGGGACGCTGACAAATGACTTCTTTGTCAACCTAACCGATATGAACAATACATGGAAACCAAGCAAGGATAATTTATATGAAATTCGTGATCGTAAAACCGATACACTAAAATGGACAGCTACCCGGGTTGATCTTGTTTTCGGCTCTAATTCAATTCTGCGCGCGTATGCCGAAGTCTATGCTCAGGATGATAACAATGAAAAGTTCGTGCAAGATTTTGTTGCTGCTTGGGTAAAAGTCATGAATGCCGATCGCTTTGATTTGCAGCCGTAATAAATATTTGTCAATTTCATCCCAGGATTTCCTTATCGATCTTTTAAACCACAGGGGAGGATGGTACTTAATTTTCGGACCCCAACGGTAATATGAAATCCGATTTCTTGGCCTTTGAACGATAATTTAGCTGGCAGCTCATGCGCTTTCCTCAAACTAGTCAAGCTAGGTGATATGACAGATAAGGCGTAATACTCCATGATACCGAGTTGCACTTTAATCAATTTACTCAAACTAAACGTATGTATTTGCGCTATATTTTCTGAGCGAGGCGTGATTTCGTCTTCTGGATATATCACAGAAATATGTGCACCAATCGGATTAACTGCACTAAAGTAATCTGGTTTTTCAATTTGACCATATTCGGCCAGCAAAGGGTGAATAGCGTGAATATATGCATCATCAACTTTCAAATAACAATAATTTTCTGTCTGTTGAATCCAACCTTTTGTATCAAGATTTTTTAACAGACCAGACATCCGGTCAGTGGAAAACTCTGTTAAGATTAAGCGTTCTAACATAGCCTACCCTTTAAAAAATTAAGTAATAATCCTTCTAAGGTATGATTTTTTAGCCCATCATTGCAAGCCCTTGTGCCTCACTTTAACCATTTTTGATAAAGCGCCGAGCATCAAATTGTTTGTGATGTAAAGTGCTATTCCGCTATAATGTCAAAACAAAAGCTTATAGAAGCCTGACATGCGGATGCTGTTCTCCCCTCAACGAATCATCACCTTTATTATTTCTTTGGTATTCCTGATGGAATCAGTAGATACGACTATTCTGAATACCGCGATTCCTGTTATCTCGAATAGTTTGCATGTTGAACCTGTCGATCTGAAAATTGCGTTAATTAGTTATTTATTGGGTTTAGCCATGTTCATTCCCATTAGTGGCTGGCTTGCTGACAAATATGGGGCTAAAAAAGTATTCATTATTTCAAACTGTGTATTTACCTTCAGTTCATTTTTGTGCGGATTTGCCGACGATCTAGTCGGCTTAAGTTGTGCTCGATTTTTCCAAGGATTAGGGGGTGCGATGGGATTACCGGTCGGTCGGCTGATAATTTTGCGCATTTTTGGTCAGGAGAATTTCATCCTCAGAATGAATCAAGTGATCATCATTGGTGCACTAGGCGTTATGCTAGGCCCAGTCATCGGCGCAGTGATTATTACCTATGTTTCATGGCATTGGATTTTTTGGGTTAACATTCCTTTTGGCTTTGTAACCACATTTTTTGCTCTAAAATATCTACCCGTCATTGAACCTGAGCCAGCCATCCACTCTCTAGATAAATCTGGTTTTTGTCTATATGGTTTGGCATTGGCTGGATTTACATTTGGTTTATCTGCATTGAGTGAAAATTCCATCAAACATATCATCCCCTTCACCGTGATTTTAATTGCCGCTATCTTGCTGATCTTATACTTTTTTCACTCACAGACAGTCAAACATCCCATTCTGAAAATAAAGCTATTTAAAATACAAACCTTTCAGGTTTCTGTAATTGGTAATATAGGGACCCGTTTAGGCGTTGGCGGCATGCCATTTTTGATCCCTTTATTATTACAAATTGGTCTTGGTTTTTCTGCCGAGTTATCTGGGCTGTTATTAGCGCCGATTGCGTTGGGCGTCTTAATTGCTAAACCAGTTTCAATTCGTGTATTACGATTTTTTGGCTATAAAAAATTCCTCATCATAAACACCATCATCGCATCCGGAATCATTTGCTTATTTAGCTTCATCAATGTGGATACTCCAATTTACCTGATCGGGTTTTTAACATTTATATTTGGTCATGTTACAGCACTTCAGTATAGCGGGATGAATTCTTTGGCTTATGCCGATCTCTCAACTGAGGATTTAAGTGCCGGAACCAGTATTATGGGTACTGTCCAGCAGCTATCGCAAAGTTTTGGCGTGGCTACGGCTGCATTATTTATTCGCTTATTTTCTTTTTTATTCATGTTTAAATCATTAACAACTCAGGCACTTCAACATACTTTTGTCGCGATTGGTATCATGACATTGGTATCTAGTGTAATTTTTTTGAAATTAAAACCCCAAGATGGGATCAATATGATCGGTGAATAGCTTTAGAGAAAAATGACGTAACTGCTCGGTGGGTAATACAGTCGCTAAACAGAGTTCTGTATACAACCTTGACATCAAACATTTCACATTATACTGTAGCACTATTGGCAATCACTACGTTCAGTCAAAGGATTACTCATGTTTGGTGTATTAAAGCCTGCGTTAGGACATGTATCAGCTGAATGTAAAAAATTATATACTTCAACCTATTGTAATTTATGTGCCGCTCTTTCTGCCAGCGGCGCCGGTGTTTGGAACCGTTTTTTTCTAGTCAATGATGTGGTTACTATTGATTGGCTTCTGTCTGAAACCAGTGAAATTGACCATCAGTTTGCATGTTACAACTGCATAAAAGGCGGCGTGATTGGCAAAAAGAATAAAATATCTGATCATCAACGATTTCTAGCCGCCGTTTCCAGTTATGTATGCGGTATCAAAATGAACGACAACCTGGCAGATGACCCACGATTAAAGAACAAATCACTTGCCATGCTTTTTCGTCCCATCATGAAAAAAGCTGAACAAACCCTCAGTGAATTTAACGTGCTGCGACCATTACAAACATTCCAATCCATGGATCGTCAAAATGAAATAGAACAAGTCGGTCAATTAGACAAAGCCAGCGAGCCGACCGAAAAATGTTATGAATTATTAACCATGGAAGGCGCAAAATACAACGCATCTATTCCCAAAAAAACGATTGCGTTACTAGGCCAATATTTGGGACGCAGCGTTTATCTACTCGACGCAATAAGCGATATGGCTGAAGATAAGAAAAAGAATCAGTATAATGTATTAAATATTATGTCACGGTCTAATGATAACATTCAACAGGTGATTGGCGACTGTATTAATTTCTTGAAACCCTTGCGCATTGAAATTAACCATAAATTATCCTCATTACCCGGCACCATCAATCATTTGATAACCAAAAAAAAATGGAATAGTATTATGGCGAGTATCGATCAGCAATTATTCAAACAATTAAAACCCCTAAATTGCGTTGAGTTGCTGTCACATTTTGTTTCTTGTTCAACTATTGAAAACACCTGCGCCAAATGTGCTTCATCTTGGTCTTTCGTTATGGTCTGCTGCTGCCCTTGTTCATCATGCTGCTGCCCTTGTTGCTCCTGTTGCTGCTAATATGACAGATATTTTAGGATCTAGGGAATACTTTTGTCAGGATAGATCCCATCCACATAAAACCATCTACCATCTATTAATCGAAACTCACTGATTTCGTGGATAGTACGGTGTTGACCGTTTTCTATAAAACTGGCAATAAACTCAACATATCCGAGCTCTAGTGAACTATTATCAACGTTGATAACTTTTAATTTTAGCCACTTGACATTTTTAGCCCAGAATTTGGTATCTAACTCATCGAATTTTTCCAACGGTTTTCCGCGCATGGTTTTTTTAATGTAATCGATGTTCGCCATCGTATAGGCAGAATATCGCGAACGCATCAGTGCCTCTGGTGTTTTGGGAGTACCTCCCTCACCATGATAAAAACCGCAACACACATCATAATCCACTCTAGAGCCACAAGCACATTTAGACATATATAACCATTCTATCCGAAAATACTGAGTTTTTCGCTGTCGTTTTTTGCGTAGAAAATACCCAGCCCGATATTAAAATTCGAAATGAATCCAAGGAACTAATCAAGCAAGTCAGACTTCAGAAGATGAGTTGTCAACAAAGCTTGGGAAAGTGTTTCTTAATTATTTACAAAAAATAGCAATACCTAATAAGATAAAAGCCACACAGCCCATGAACGTTAAACCAACACGCCCACCTGGAACCATCGCCATATAAGTTGATGCAGCCTGCGTTTTGCGTCCCTGCCACGCCATCATAATTGGCAACAACAATAAAAATAAAACGCAACAAACACCGGCATAACTGAGCGCGTGTAAATAAATACCCGGTCTTATCAAAACAATACCCAAAGGCGGGATAAATGTCAGAGCCAGGGCACTCAGTCCTTGCATTCCTTTTTTCTGCAGCTTGAATCCATCAGCTAAAAAGTCAAATAACCCCAACGAAACACCCAACAACGCCGTTAGAATACAGATAGAAGTAAAGAAAGAAAAAAAACCTTGAATCCAGGGGCTCTGGAGCGTATGGCTTAAAGAAGCAGTTAAACCCGTGGTTGCGTGATCACTATTCATTAAAGAGAGTAATCCATTTTGTCCATCGCGATCGACAACTCCCATGATCACAACCATCCACGTAATATAACAAATCAACGGTAACAAGGACCCATATAAGATTGCCTTACGTAGCAAAAAAACATCATTTTCAAAATAGTCTCTTAAACTGGGGACAATTGCAGAAAAACCAAATGAGGTAATCAAAATCATCAAGCTCCCCGTGATGGCGGTCATCGAACCTGATCCTAATTTTTGGAGCTGAACATGCGGACTGATACAGAAAACCAGCAACAAATACACCCCTAATTTTCCAAACATCAATCCCCTATTGACATAATCGACAATATGAACGCCATGGTAAATGACAATACTAAAAATAATCGTAAATAAGATTGAGGTTAACCAAGTAGGGAAATCAAGATGCCACTGTTGTAATATACTACTTAATACGTCTGTACCACCTGAAATATAAGCTGACAACAAGGTGTACAATAAAAAAAGACAAGTGACCCAAGCCATAACCTGTCCTGGCAAACCCAATGTTGATTTAGCCATACTGACCATATTGCTACCGGGTGGCAAGTGCATATTCACTTCTAGAATCAACAAGGCCCCTGCGGTCATCACCAACCAACAAAAGAGCAAAAAATAAATCGAGTTCATCATGCCGACAGCAGCCATGGATACGGGTAAGGCAAGCATACCACCACCGATAGACGTCCCAACAATTAGCAAAATCCCACCAATTAGCCTAGAATTTAACATGATAACATTCTTTTTTGTTCAATTATAGCCCATAATGTTATCATCATCAACAGATGTTTGTCAAGTGGCTTTATCAGCGAGAGGTTTAACATGTTAGTCACAGCATGCATTTTTCTAAGTTTAGCGATAGTAGCGGGGGTATTCGTTTATATACACAAAATATCGACCGAAACCTACATCGCCAAGCTATTAATATATTTTTTTGTGATGTTATGCTTGGCTCTTATCATCACTTATATCATCCACTATGGCCACTTACCGCCCCATGACACCGGATTTCCTGGGTAACTTATATATGGGTAGACAGGATTTCATTCGCAAAGAATATTAACAAGATAAACCCAGCGATTGCGATTAACGCATGAAATATGGGCATGGCACTTGGTATTTTTTTACCAGTTAAATCTAGAAAAAAAATAGTGGCGCCACCTGCTGCTGCCAAAAGAAAAATAATAAGACTTATCGTAAATTGATGATACATAAAACAAAACCATGCCAATGTCAGCAAACCCAACGCGGCAATCACTCCGTGCACAATGGCTATTTTTTTTGAGACCGTTTTGTTCACCAATAAATTGAACAACAAATAAAACCCAAAGACGATGGCCAGTACAAATAAACCAATTGACAAAATTAACATACAGTTTCCCTCACGTTAGCAAAAAATTCTCCGGCCCACACACGATTTTTTGGATAGAATCAAATCCTACCTTAAAAATATCGTCCTCTATTAATCGAATCAGTCCGTCACGGTCGACATCGCCGGCTTCAAAATTAGCAGCCCACTCGCAAATAGTCATATTGGCTACTAAATCATAGGTCAAGCGCACACTGGCTTTATAGTTTTTAACTGCTAATGAACCATCAAGAATCGCGTAATCAAATGAGTGAGTGCTATCATCATGCATCAATAACAATTCTCTCACAAAACCATCGTCTAGAGTCAAATAGCGGATACTACCAACCGTTTTCCCATCACCAGATTCAATATGACTGGCTTTGATGGCAGGATGATAGGATGGCAAGCCATTGAAATCTCGAATAAGCTTCCAAATCTCATCAATCGGAGCATCAATCATCACCCTTACATAGGCCGTATGATCTGACAACATATTCTCTCCTGTAAGCATTATCATGAAAAGGGGGAGAAAATCATTTTGCTACATTTAGAGAAATAATCAACAAAAATCGAATGAAATTAAAATTATCGAAAACGCCTTCCAATAACATGCAACCTATTGAAGTTTACTCAGCATTTTCATTATACTGCTCTGATAAACACGGAGGTTGTGATGCTTAAAAATTCAAAAACCCAATTTGGTCTGCTCTCGAAATTATTGCATTGGTCAATCTTTTTATTGATTGGTATCCAATCTTATTTAACCTGGCAATTTTATAACGCCCCCGATAATGCACCAGAGCAAGCGCACTATATGTTTTTACACAAATCAGTTGGAATCACGATTCTACTGGTCACCATCATCTTCCTCATTTGGAAAACAATCAATGTTCATCCCCTGCTCCCTAAAACCAGCCCGCATTGGCAGCATTTTGTCTCAACCATTGTTCATTATTCTTTGCTCGCTTTGATGATAGCAATACCCATTGCTGGGTATTCAATTTCTTGCACAGCCAACCGAAGTATAAGTTATTTTGACTTATTTACGCTACCTTGTTTGATTTCACAAAATAAAGCACTGAGTGGTATTTTATATTTTGTTCACGTCTATCTAGTTATTTTGTTCATGGTTTTAATCAGCGTGCACGTGGTAGCCGCTTTGTATCATCATTTTATTTTAAAAGATGATGTTCTTAAAAGAATCTTATAAGAGGGTGCTCTAATTTTGTAATGAAGGCAATTGGTCTCGCCACCACGATGCCAAGAGCACTCCATGCTAATAGGGCCATTCATCAATCAACATCATGAGCTCGGCGCATCGTAGCCCGGATAAGTCAATAACAAAACATTTGATCACTCAGTGTTAGGTTTTTTTCGTTGACTCTGATAAAATGTTCATTTTTTGTCATGAGAATCATCATGTTAGTTATATTCTTTGGATTGGCTGGCGCTGGTAAGAATTACGTTGGTCAACTGATGAGCCGAAACACCCATCTTCATTTTTGGGATGCAGATGAAGCCCTCACTGACGAGATGCGCGTATGCATCGAACAAAAGCGATCATTTACCCAAGACATGCTTGATAGATACTTTAATATCGTGATTGAAAATATAAAAAGACTGACGAAAAAACACGGCGATTTAATTGTAACGCAAGCATTCTATAGAAATAAAAATCGACAGCTAATCTTAACGACCTTTCCAGACACGCTGTTTATTCAAGTCCAAGTACAAACAAACATACTCATGGCGCGACTTCGTAAGCGCAATAATCATGTCACTGAAGCTTACGCAAAGCAAATCATTGCCGAATTTGAGGAGCCGAACCATCTCTATTCCCGAATTGACAACAACATTGAACATGGCCATGATACTTTGATTGCACAACTAAAACGCATACCTGGTTTAGAGGGGACCATTTTAAGTTAGATTTCTGCTTATTGCCTCGTCTATATTTAATCTTGGGATTGGCGCCTAGATTTTATTTCGATTTGTGGGATTTTCACCATAAAAAGCATAGGGCTAATTCAATTGTTTTTACAAATATCATGGCCTTGCACCAACAAATAGCTTGTTCGAAACGGTGGTCAAGGCCATGATTATTATTTAAATAACGGGTACAAAGCTAGGTGAAAACTGTCAAAATTTATTGGAAGTGGTAGATGATTTCTGTGTTAACTGATCCATAGGAGCAGATTTTAAGGACTCAACTAGAATAAATCCTGCATCATCATCTTCAGTCGTCTTGCAAGCCAAGCGCTGCGGTTTAAAAAAAGAAAGCGGTACTATTTGTTCACTATTTTTTTCAACTAAGACAAAATCTTCTTGGTGCAACAAATTAACTTCGACATCGATTTCGACTTGTTCCTCTTTTTGTTTACTATCAATCATCTTTTGCAGATTTTCACTTATAAAAACCAGCTGCTCATCGAGTAGGCGCCTAGCTTCACTGCCCAATTTTGGATATGCTTGCAAGATTAGCCGCCGAATTTCTCCTAAGGGTGGCAATGTCATGACCTCAGTGATAACTCTCTGAATCTTATCTTGATGAGTTTTGATAGCATTATCTATTAGATCTCTACATTGATAGATATCTTTATGTGTATTTAGCAGTGCCGTATTTGGGAGTGCAGTTTTAGTCGCGTCGATAGCAAACTCTTTGATTTTATTTCTTGGATAGTTATTGGATCTCAAAAAACAAACAACTTGATCACAAATTAGCGCACCAAGGTTATTGACCCCCTCAGAAATGGCTGATGACACTGGGTCGAGTTCTGGAGACAACAGAGGAACCAAATCACCCGATACTAAACCGAAATTAAACCAAGTTGAAAGCACTCCCTTCGCCTCTGCAATAGAAAGTCGCTCCAATATGTAAACAATCAATGAACCCATTTCAGAGATCTGGGTACGTTTTTCATTCATTAACTTTTGCAGCTTCATCGAGTCACTTTGATTAGAGTTTATTTGAAAATAACATATCATACTTACGACACTCGGTAAAGAAAACCTGCATAAAACCAGCAATTCCCGGTTAAATTATCTCCGGAGCTAAAAAACATAGACGTGTTTTAATTTTGACCAAAAAAATTTTGACATCGCTTAAACTCTCATTTCAAACCAAAAAACATCATACTGGACTTTGGACAACCAGCGATCTAATACGAGCCCGCCCGAACCCGTCATGTTTTTTTTTAACAACATGACTCTGATTATGCGATCATTTTTTCTGTTTCAGCTGTATTTTTACACTTTTTAACGATAGGATGACGTATTCGTTTTATTTGAATAACCCCAACTGTCGTCCAAGTGCTTTTTGCCTTTCATAATGACCTCATTCCAGCAGTCAATTTTTATGATGTGTATTTTTCCTCTGGCGTTTCTCTGTGAAAACTCAAGGGATTCATCTGGTGCGTGCCATGTTGTCGGGTCATTTAATCGATGAATGTCACCATAGGCTTTGGGTCGTCCACGTTTTTTGATATCCGTTATCTCGCTCGGGTTGTATGTAACCGTTTAATTAACCCCATCTTTCTGAGGCATAATGCAGTGAAAAATCTCCTGAATTTGGCTCAAACCAAGTCAATTGGACTTCACTGTATTCAGGATGACGTCCCTGGGGAGTTACCTTTTTTTTTCAAAACAGCCTAATTGTTGCTCTAACTTCCATTGCAATTTAGCTTTCTGACTCCCTTGAATGAATATATCACAATCCGGGCTTGATGGTTCGCTGCAGGCAGAAACCATGTTTTGTGGATTGTCTTTGGCCCAGATACTTGCCCCCGGCAAAAAACTATACGTGAGCGCGTTGCGATTCATTTGCTTAATCGCCTGATAATCCAAGTGATATTTGATGACAACGTCAACAAATTGTTGCGTTAAATCGGTATTTAAAATACCTTCATCATCCGTTGATAAAACCAGTGGCACCCGATGCACCATATAATACAATAAAGGATGTGATTCACCGGTTGCCGCTAAAATGACCTGGTTACTCGTTAAATTAATTTCAACGGGAATGCCCTTTCTTGCCATATATTCAACTGTCTTTTCCGATTTATTTTCATGCAAAATATCAACGCCATGACCAATTCTATTCGCGTTCCCAAGCAAAACCGAATGACGAATATGAAACCGTAAATCTGCGCGTGGTACCATATTTGGTGCCAATTCACCGGCATGCAGGGCAATCTTTACATCTGGATACAACTGATGTAAAAAGCCAAACAATTTCATTTGCGTATCAAAATCGTGCCGGGCAATCGCGCCTGTTTCCGCTCCGACTAAATTAACACCGACAACGTCTGCTGAGTTTCCTGCAACTGCAAAACCCATTAACGCTTGGACAAACACATCATCCAATGACGCATTTCGATTGACCCAAAACTGAAACCGAATGGTGACCGAACAAGCATTGGATTTTTTGAGGGAATCACAACCCAACGCTTGATTGATTTTCTCTAAATAAAAATGACTGATCTTTATTTGTGTTTGAATTTCTTTTTGAAAATCACGGTTCTCCAACAGAATTCGTTTTTTATCAACCCAATTATTTGCACTATCAATCAACTTGGCATATGAAGCGGGTTCGCTCAGGTGCAACATAATAACTTCCATGTACAACTCATGCTGGTTTGCGGCCTTTTGTATGGCGGTTGTGAGTAATGGTATGGTGAAATCTTCATACAAAGGGGCCACTTTACTAAAAACCCTGAAAAAGTGCTGTGCTTTAGATTCGGTTTGGTCCACAAAATTTTCCATGGACCAAGCGCGTGTCACCTGGTCAATCTGGCGTTTATCTCGCAAAAAGACGTGCGCATCAACCCCGATACACTTCAGCTGTTTTCGAGTCACTGCTAACGTTTTGGGATCAACGCAATACTCATTCGATTTGATTTGTTTAAGAAGCTCAGCAGGAGACATACTACCATCAAAATGATAATGCAATTCCCCCCCCTTGGGCATCTCTCTAAAAAAAATAGCCAAGGCGGTAGGATTGTTTTTGATTGAGTCAAAATATTGACTCACATCCGCACCAGCCTGTATTGGTATCCAACTTAAAAAAATAAAAAAAATGAAACGGATCAGCATTTAAATTAACCAACTTTTATAGGTTCGCCACTCAGGCATAAAGCGGGTCATGTAGGCCTTAAATCGATGATTATGACTCGCCTCCAATAAATGCACCATCTCATGCACCAACACATACTCCAAACAAATCAACGGCTTTTGAATTAAATACAGGTTCATCCAAATTCGCTTTTTGACTGGATTGCAAGATCCCCATCGGGTTTGCATCGCTCGAATTCCCCAATGATTCACCTTTACTTCAATAATGGGTTCCCATTTTGCGATTAAATTTGGCAATAAACCTCGCATTTGATCACGTTGCCAACCCTGCAATAAAGCCTGTACCTCAATACATGTGGCATTTTTTTTTACAAAACAAGCGATTTGATGCCCATCAAAAGATATGGTTGGCTTGCGGTCTGTTTCTCGAATAATCAAAGGAAAATGTTGCCCTAAAAAGACTTGTTTCGCCCCGTTCTCTATCAAAGGCGCAGACGGTACAGACCGACGATGAGCATGTTTGGTGATCCAATCCTGTTTATCGAGTAAATAAGATTGAATGGTCTGAAGTGGGCAGCGCATGGGTGCACTGACCTTAACAACACCTTGCGCATCAATGCGTAAATTAATATTTTTAATGCATTTACGGATCAACAAGATTTCAATGTCATTCATCATGAGGATAGACGATTTAATGTTATGTTGACAATTCATAATTCGAAACCCAACCTCCCACAACTTGTTCGCCGGGTCCAGAGATCTTGCTTGAAATACAAGTTTATTGTGCATAAAAAAATCGCAATGGATCCCGCGAACAAATTGCGGGAAGTCGAAATTTGAACTCTCAACAAACCCCCATTGCTTTTTTTAGAATAAAGAGCAATAGAGTATCTCAATAGAAAATCTAGTTCAACAATCAACAACCTGCTTTTAACCTAAATTCGGTAATGGAATTGTCAGACCCTATTATTTGTTTAAATTGGTTTTAATCTCATCAAACATAGTTTTAGTGGTTGAGGGCAAAGCTTCGCTAAAAAATCCACGCTTCTTAAATAATGCTGTCGCATTGGTGTTTTGATGATCGAGTATTTTAATAAGAAGTTCTTCTATATTCAGATTATTTTGACCTACCATGTCCAGGTAAATATTTTTTAAGGCGTCAAATTTTTCTCTTGTTTCCAAAGAATTTGGCTTTAATTTTGGAATTTCTTCCAATCGATTGTATAACTTTTTTAGTAGTTGTAAATGCTTTATATTACTTTGGTCTTTAAAAGCGGCGATTGGAGGGGGCGGAAGCACGTAAAAGCTAGATTTATCAGGTTGTCCTGCAACTAGACTTGTCTGATAGTTAAGGGACATAAAATGACAGCGTGATATGCTTGTATTAAAACCCAAGATTTTTTCTACCATACTGACTGCTGTTGTTCGACAAGTATCAGTTATGTGAATTTTTTTCGCGCTTTCAGATATAGGATCATCAAATTTATCGTCCGTGAAAAAACTGCTACCATCACTTAATTTCCTGTATGAGAACTCAATAGAATTACCATCTGTTGTTTTTCTGATTGGTACATAACCTTTTACGGCATAAACATCCAACTTTTCTTTATCGCTTTTTTTCTGCACGCTATTACTGTTTTGTTTTTCCCATAACTGAAGGATACCGTTTTTAATGTCCTGATCCTCAAGTTGTTGTTATTCTATTTTAGATATCATAGACATAAATTGCCTGGTTTGATCGAAAGTTATGGAATAAGCTTGATAAGTAATGATGTCGCGTTTGTTTTCTTTTCTCGTAATTCCTTCATCATCTATTCTTGCCAACATCTTACGGCCCAATACTTTGCCTAACATCATCATTTCCTTGTAAAGATTGAGCTTATCAGAAAAATGAGGGTCGATATTATTGGTCTTTCCGACTCTTAGCAAAAGTTTAGGTTCACCATTATGAATGACTCCAAGCATCACAAAACTGTGATTTTTTTGTTTGGCAACTGCAACGAAATACTCGTCTTGTTTAGATAAAATTAATGGTTTCATATGCATCACACCAAAAAACCTTATTGATTAATTTTAGATCATTTTTTCTTGTTTGTACATAAATAGTCTCTTCCAACACAAGATGAGCCTCAAATAAGAATCTGTTTCCAATGGAAATGAGCCTGAAAAAGACGTAAAAAAGGGGTAAAAGGGCTAAAACAGTCAATGTCGTCCAAACTGTAAGGACTATGATTACAATGAAC
>DAIDKT010000033.1 GCA_027449905.1 Legionellales bacterium | reverse complement strand
AGGAAAACCCTTTGTCAGACTGATTTGTAGGTAAGTGGAGCTTTAGATGTGAGGTGATTTTAGGTGGATTGTAATGTGTAATTATTGATTAGATTGGTGTTAAATTATATTTAATCGTTATGTGTTTCGGGAATGCAGGTTCTAAGGCATCTAGGGTTGCCTCATCGGCGATATCCCGAGCCAGCTTCATGACTGACACTACGGACGCTTTGTCGTTAGAAAAAGTCACGTGACTACCGGGGCGAACAACTGGCGCAAAGGCATAAGGGTCTTTTTTAACCGCGATTGATGCATAGGGGGGAGAGAAAAACAAGGTGTCTAGCTGGACATCAAACTTACAACGGTTCGAATTTGGATGAGGTATTTCTCCAAGCTTTGTTCGGGGAATATAAAAAGCCCCGGGAACTAACTCCTCTATGCTGTAGCTTAACGGGCAATAACAATTTAAGCTAGCCGTGGATTGTTTAATTATGTGCCCCATCATGGTTAATAAGTGATCCATATTTGCTTCTGTTTGGGGTGCGCTTGTTTCCGTGTTAAATCGCAAACCAACGACGGGGGATAATATGCTAACGTTGGCTGCATAGTTGACGTCAGGGATTGATGATTTACTGGTGATTTCTAACTTTGGCGGCTCATAAGGTACGTACGTGCTTTGACGAAGTTGTTGGCTTTGGTTTTGATTTTGATTTTGATTCTGATTTTGCCCTACTTGTATGCCTGCATTTTGGTTCTGTGTCTGGGTTAAACCCAACACGCCCGGATGGTACTGTATAAGCGATTGTCTGAAAGTTTGATTTTGTTGTGGTGCTGCCGCTGAATTGGTTGCTTGATCATAATTACGACCTCGGATTAAATTCTTTAAATCAGATTGTCTATTATGAGCAATCGCTTGTTTTATTTCAAGGTTTTCGGGATCCTGTATTAAAAAGATCCGTGCTTTTATGCTATTTGTTTGAATAAAGGATAAAAGCTCTGGTACCTTAGGTGGAAATTTCCCTGAAATTTCTAATATGATGTCAGGATTGTGTTGTAGAAATTTGATGAATTTTTTATTCAATCTATAAGTTTGCCAATCTGTTTGCTCCTTTAGATCAATTCTTGCTTTATTAAAAGGAATTTTATAAAATTTAGGTTCATTAAATCGGTTCTCTTTAAAAAATTGCTCAATTGTTTGTGAGTAAGTATCATATTCTGAGTAAGGTAATCCACTTCGGATACCTCCCGGAGATCGTCGCTCGAAGTTTACATCAGTGTATTCAAAATAGTTTATTAAATTCTTTTCTTCTATTTTTTTTAGTATTTTCTTCCTAATCTCCGACTCTTGATTCTTGCTACCACAGTGCAGAAAAATATTAGAATGAGGATAGTTTTGCATGAATGACACAAAATGATTGATATGAGTCGTGAACTCCTCTCTTTTATCTTGTTCTGAGAGATCAATATACGCATCACCGTAATTATCAAATTTTGCCAATTTAAAAACGATGGGGTCAATTTCGCATGTTTTACTGAAACAACCGAGAATTTGATTTGGCAGGTCGAATAGCTCGATGTCTATTCTATTGTCATCATTCATTGGCCTTTCTACCCCATTATCTCTAATTTTTTTATCGAAAGATAGGGTGATTTTACCTGGATACTGAATGCGCTTTGTTGTACTCCATCTAATAAATTGATAGCTGCAATTTCCAAAACCAATTTCTTTTGTAATTCTGTGTCTGCCAATTAACCATGCTTCTTGGCTTTTGCTAGCCCATGTTCCATATTGTGCACTCTCTCCAAAGTTATAATCCAAATAGCCAAATAATCGGTGGGCACCTGGTGGATTATCATTGTCACTGTATGGGTCATCACGCTCGATCAATTCAATCCAGTCAGTTTCGCACCTTTTGCCGTCAACGGTCTCACCTTCTTTATGACCAATCACAATATAATACTTCATGGTTTACCCCACCTATTTTTTATAGTTTAATTATACACAAAGGCAGCAATTTGTCCACAAAAACATTTATAATTGCATTATGATTTGGCAGGGAGCAATTACCCTGTTATGTTATCCTGAGCGCAGCGAAACATGTCAATTTGGTAAATTTCCAGTCTATGTCAAGTCGAGCTTTATGAAATTTATGATTTTACCTGAAAAATGGTAATACCCATTTCTTTCCAATCTAAAATAGAACGAATTACCGATGAAAGTCGGTATCTCTTGGTGAGTAATGTGTGAATCCTCTGGCCAAGCCACGGAAATTCGTAAAAATTGAATGAGGTGCCTCATTCAGGAGATCCTTCAAGCGGCTTCGCCGCTTTCAGGATGCTGGGGAGTTACTAAAAATTTCATAAAGTTGAGTTGAAGAAGATAAAGAAACCCTCAATTAATAACACGCCCCAAGTAAGTTTTTCTTTCTTGCATGGTTTCGATGCTATTAATGACCGAGCGTCGACAGATTTCTCGCAGGATGGGAATGGACATCAGTGGTCGGCCTGATTGAATAGCATGGGCAATAATAAAGCAATCTTGCCAGGTTTTTTCATTTTTTTTGCTGCTGGTTTTCAACCACAAGGCGGTCCACAAAAAATGAAAAATCCAGCGATCACGATTCAACTCCATGTCTTCGATGAGCAGGGCTTGCATGGCTTCGTCTAACTCACAGATCTTGATTCCATCGATAAAACTCGATGAGCGATTAACGATTTTATCAATAGAGGCACTCTCCATAAACCAAGACTCAGTGAAAGGTTTTTTCTTGAGCCATGTTTTTGAGCGCTTTAAGGATGCTGCAATGGTTTCCTCGGTGAATGGGCTGATTTGGACCCCTAATTGTTGGATCAAGTCCGCAACATTAATTTTTTGTGGCAAAAATTGAATGCCCAGCTCTTCTTGTATTTCTAGTAAATGTAAATCAGGGACACTGTCTTGTTCTATCATGGTGGCTAAAAAATGGTTGGTGATTGATTGGAGATAAGATAGATCAATTTTTCGTAAAACCAAGCTGTCATCAAATGCTTCGGTATAGTAACGTTTTACATCTGTTGGTGAAATAACGGGGGTAATCCAGGCGTCTTTTATCCCCATGGTTTGCTTGAGTAATAAGCCACATAATCTATTTTTCTGGTTTTTGCGGATATGAATAAAAATCCCTTGGGCACCACCACCATCTATTTCACTCGCTTTTATCTCGATGATCGAGGCATGGTTTTTTTCGCGGTGAAAAACCACCCCTTTTTTTCTTTGTATTTTTATCCAGCTGTCTATTTGATCATGGTATGAAGCCGGATACCATGGTTTTATCATTTGTAATCTAGATAAGGAACGCGGACTCAAGGTAATGGTTGTCATGATCGATCCCAAGGTGGACACGACTACATCGCGAATGTCTGGTTTTGGATGCAACAATGCCAGCAAAGCAATATCATGACCCTCTTCGATATTGTACAAATCGAGAATTAAATCAATGAAGAAGTCCGGGGGCATCGCATAGCTTTGTGCGAAAAAATTTTCAGCGATGCCAAAGGTGGTGGAATCAGAAAGTTCTAAAATTAGTTCGCGAATCGAGTTTAAATGAGAAAAATCTTCTTCTAAGGTGACGTCACCTTCTTCATTATTTGCCAAAGCAAGATACGCTGCTTGTAAATCTTGAGACAATTCAACATGGACTTCATAAAAAGCGTTTAAAATCGGTAACCAAAAACTCAAGCTGTGCGTTCCAGTGTTCATAATTGTGGCCATGTGTGACATGAGTTGTTTCAATGTTTTGTCAGCTTGTTTGTTTTCATTCTCGCTTGCCGATTGTAATTGAGAAACACAGACATCCAATGCAAAAATACAGGCCGTATAAGTGGAGGGATTTTTTTCAACTTTTGCTTCGTCGAGTTCATGGATGGCATTGATCAGCTCCTTTGCCAGCTGGGGTTCTTGAATAAAAACAGCGTAGCATTCGGGATCAATGTCCTCATCTTTCTCGACATATTGAGCAATTTTTTTGATGACTGATTTTACGATATTCATGGCATTATTTTTTTAAGTTGGGTACCTGTCTGGGTTTTCCATGTTCATCGACTGCTACACACACAAATCTACCCTCTGTCACTTTGTCTTTGTGGTAATCCGTGGTGAGGGCTTCTGACCAAACCTCGACATCAATGGTTAATGAGGTGTTGCCGATTTTAACAAGCGACACATAACAGCTAACCAAATTCCCGACGTGAACTGGTTTAAGAAAATGCATGGAGTCAATTGAGACCGTCACCGTTCTTCCGTGCGAGACGCGTTTGGCTAAGATTCCGGCAGCCAAGTCCATCTGCGATACGATCCAACCACCAAAGATGTCCCCACTGGCATTGGTTGAAGAAGGCATGGCTAAGGTTTGAATGGCAAGTTCTCCGCGTTCTTTATCCATCTGATTGGCCTCTCTTTAGTTTAAGTAGCGCATCCGCCATGGCTGTATTGAAAACAGGTTTTTTAGGAGGATGGGTTTGTTTTATTTGAGTCGGTTTGTGTGGTTGCACTGTTTTTTTAACGGGCTGGGATTTAACCTCTTTTTTCACAATCATGGGTTTTTCTTCGTTTAATTTCATGCTTAAACCAATCCGACGTCTTTCTTTGTCAACTTCAGTGACCCTAACGCGAATCACATCACCCGCTTTGACGATGGTATGTGGGTCGGAAATATAGCGATTCGTCATCGCCGAGATATGAACCAAGCCGTCCTGATGCACACCGATGTCGACAAAGGCACCAAAATTAGTGACATTACTTACCACGCCTTCAAGCTCCATGCCCTCGGTGAGCGCATGAATATCGTCGACCCCTTCTTTAAATACCGCGGTTTTAAATGCAGGACGAGGGTCACGTCCTGGTTTTTCTAATTCATGCAAAACATCTTGAACCGTCGGCAGTCCGTATTCTTCGTTCACATAGCGGTTGGGATCAATTTTCTGTAATAAAGCACTATTACCAATCACTTGATTGATGGGAAGGGATAGTTCGGCTATGATTTGTTCAACAAGTGGATAGGCTTCAGGGTGCACGCCGGATGCATCCAGCGGGTTCTCCCCGTTTTGTATGCGCAAAAAACCAGCTGACTGCTGAAACGCTTTGTACCCAAAACGCGGCACTTTTTTTAGTTCATGACGGTTTTTAAAAGCGCCCTGTTCATTGCGATATTGCACCAAATGGTTGGCCATCGTTTCACTGAGCCCTGAAACTTGTTTTAACAAAGCAACAGAAGCCAAGTTGAGGTCAACTCCAACGGCATTGACACAATCCTCAACTACAGCATCTAGGGTTCGTGCTAACCGCGATTGATTGACATCATGTTGATATTGGCCAACACCAATCGATTTAGGATCAATCTTGACCAGTTCGGGCAAGGGGTCTTGTAAGCGCCTCGCAATGGAGACTGCCCCCCGTAACGAAACATCTAAATCAGGGAACTCTTGGGCGCCTATCTCAGAAGCGGAATATACAGAAGCCCCTGCTTCACTGACCATCACTTTGGTCAAGGTCAGATCGGGGTACATTTTCATTAATTCAGTCACCAAGCGATCAGTCTCTCGGTAGCCTGTGCCATTGCCAATGCTGATTAGTTTGACATGGTATTTTGCCGCCAGCTTGGCAAGGCTTGCGATGGATTCATGCCATTCATTTTGAGGAGCCAAGGGGAATACCGTGGTGTAGTCCAATACCTTCCCGGTTTCATCAACCACCAGTGCTTTGACACCCGTGCGAATACCAGGATCCAAACCCAATGTTACCTGTGGGCCAGCCGGTGATGCCAAGAGAAGATCACGTAAGTTGGTTGCAAATACCCGAATCGCTGCTTCATCGGCGCTTTCGCGCAAGCGGGCTAATAGTTCTAAAGTTAGTTTGGGGTATAGTTTGGTAGCCCATGCCTGATGAATGGTTTCCTGTAACCAAGGATTGACAGCAGTGGTTTCGTGCTCAAGGTTAAAATAGCGGGCTATTTGCTTTTCACAAAAACCGATTTGACTGGAGATCTTGGTTAGATTTATCGCCGGGTCTTTGGACTTGTCTGGCAGATTCAGGGCATTTGGTTGATCCGCCGAAGCCTCATTCGTTAGGCTGATGCTTAATTGCAGCGCTCCCTCTCTGCGACCGCGAAATAACGCCAATGCCCGGTGAGATGGAATTTTGCGAATGGCTTCAGCATGGTTAGCATAGTCGGTAAATTTATTACCCTTCGTTTTTTTCTGCTGCTTGGTGTCATTGGCTTTTAGTATCCCATGTTGCCACATGTATTGGCGTAACTCGGCTACCAAATTAGGTTCTTCGGCAAACTGCTCGATTAAAATGTGACGGGCTCCCTCAAGGGCATCCTCAGCCTGTTCAATACCAAGCTCAGGGTTGATAAAGGGGGTGGCAAGATCTGACAACATGTCGGTTGGATTCGCTAACAACAAGCTTGCCAACGGGGCTAAGCCGGCTTCTTTTGCCAGTGAGGCTTTGGTCCGGCGCTTGGGACGATGCGGTAAATACAAATCTTCCAATCGTGTTTTGGTTGGTGCTGCCAAAATTTCTTTTTCAAGTGCTGGGGTTAATGTGCCTTGCTCGCGAATGCTTTGTAAAATGGCTTTTCTTCGCTCAGATAATTCACGCAGGTACCCAAGACGCTCAGACAAAGCACGCAAGTGAGTATCGCTCAAACCATTCGTCGCTTCTTTGCGATACCTTGCAATAAAAGGCACGGTTGCCCCTTCATCTAATAACTCAACCGTCGCTTGCACTTGGGATACGTTTATATTTAATTCGTTTGCTAAGAGGTTAGCGATTGATAGATCTTCTTCTCTCATGCCAGGTCTCACTCTACGGTTACTGATTTAGCTAAATTTCTAGGTTGGTCCACATCCGTCCCCTTTGCTACCGCAACATGATAAGCCAACAATTGTAGCGGAATAATGTAAATAATGGGATCGACCCAATGTCCACATGAGGGAACCCGAATGAGTCGTTCATGGTTGGGTACCCAAGTTTGGGCATCATCCACAAAGACATAGAGTTGTCCTCCACGTGCACTGACTTCATGTAAATTTGATTTTAATTTATCTAATAATTCATCGTTTGGTGCGATCGCTAGCACCGGCATTTCACTGTCAACCAAGGCCAAAGGACCGTGTTTTAACTCACCAGCTGGATACGCTTCCGCATGGATATAAGAAACTTCCTTGAGTTTTAACGCGCCTTCAAGGGCCACTGGAAATTGAACCCCTCGCCCTAAAAAAAGAGCATGTGATTTATTCACAAAGGTCGCAGCCAATGTCTCAATTTCTTGGTTAATCTTTAAAACCCGCTCGCAACCGGCCGGCAGATGCTGTAATTGCGTGAATACCTCGACTGCCCGTTCATCTGGGCACAATACCGCAGCCAACATTAAAAATGCAACCAGTTGCGTGGTAAATGCTTTGGTTGATGCAACACCAATTTCAACCCCAGCTCGGGTCAAAAAAACAAAATCAGCCTCACGAACCAAGGTACTGTTGGCCACGTTGCAGATAGCAAAGCTCCCCAGATAATGGCTTTCTTTTGCTTTAAACAGCGCGGCAAGTGTATCAGCAGTTTCCCCCGATTGCGATACGGCGATAAATAAAGTGCCTTCTTCAACCACCACGTCGCGATAACGGTATTCACTTGCGATTTCGACTTGAGTTGGAACTTTTGCCAACGACTCCAACCAGTACTTGGCGATCAAACCGGCATGGTAGCTGGTTCCGCAGGCAACAATATGAATATTTTTTAGCTTGCCAAATAAGGCCAGCGCCCCGTCTCCAAAGCAAGCTTTGAGGACCTCTAAGCTTGCCATTTTTCCTTCCATTGTATCTGCCAAAACTTTACTTTGTTCAAAGATTTCTTTCAACATAAAATGACGATATCGTCCTTTGGTGATCGCATGACAATCGTCATTGAGCGCATGGACTTTTCGCTCGACCACGGTATGTTCGGAATTAAATATTTCAACTTCATGCGTGGTCAAGCGCACGCTGTCACCTTCTTCAAGATAAACCACCGATTGGGCAAATGAACGAAGGGCGAGCGAGTCAGAGGCAATGAAATTTTCGTCAACCCCTATACCAATCACCATAGGACATCCCTTGCGAATACCAACGATTTCATGGGGATTTTGTTGATGGATAACACCCAAAGCAAAGGCCCCCTCCATCTGTGCTGCACTGGTTTGCACCGCGGTTAACAACGACGAAGATTGTTGCGAATGATAATGAATAAGATGCGCTGCGACCTCTGTGTCTGTTTCCGTGCTAAATTGATAACCCAACTCCTGAAGGTAATGACGCAGATCATCGTGATTCTCAATAATGCCATTGTGCACCACCGCCACCTGATCATGCGATAAATGAGGATGCGCATTCTGTTCAGATGGTCGCCCATGCGTTGCCCAACGAGTATGGGCGATCCCAATATGGCCAATGATTGACGTTTCTTTCATGGTATCTGCTAGGGCTTGGACTTTTCCGAGCGCGCGCAAGCGCTTTAAATCCCCGTTCTTATCAATCACAGCAATACCAGCGGAATCATACCCTCGATATTCAAGACGGCGAAGGCCTTCTAGTAGGATTTTACTCACGTCCCGGAATGACGCAGCACCGATTATCCCGCACATACTAAACTCCTTTGTTCTTCATAATTCGTAAACGATCGCGTTGCCAATCTCGGTCTTTCACGGTATCTCGTTTATCATGGGTTTTTTTACCTTTAGCCAAGGCCAACCGCATTTTGACGCGATTGTGTTTCCAATACAGGGACAGGGGAATTAAGGTATAACCTTGGCGCTCGACACTGCCAATTAATTTGTTGAGCTCTTTTTTATTTAACAATAACTTCCGGGTTCGCGTTGCATCTGGATTGGTGTGCAAAGATGCGGTTGGCAATGGCTGAATTTGCGCGCCAAGCAGCCAGGATTCCCCGTGTTTCATGATGACATGCGCATCAGATAAGTTGATTTTACCCGCGCGTAAGCTTTTGATTTCCCAACCCTCCAATACCAACCCCGCTTCGAATTCTTCTTCGATAAAATAATCAAAGCGAGCTTTTTTATTGACGACAATCGTTGCGCTGTCTTTTTTGTTTGCTGACATACATTCACTAGTTACACAATTGTTATGATTGAGATATTATGCTCTAAAGAAAGGGACTATAAAAGGAAAAGGACGAAAAATGGACTATTCTAACAAAAAGCAAAAATTATTTGTGCTCGATACCAACATTTTGATGCATGATCCAACAGCTATCTTTCATTTTCAAGAGCATGATATTTATTTGCCGATGGTGGTGCTCGAAGAACTTGATAGACATAAAAATGGTATTTCTGAGGTGGCCCGCAATGTCCGACAGACGAACCGGATGTTGGTTGAGTTGATGAGTAATGCAACCCATCAAGAAATTGTAGCAGGTTTAGCAATTCCCAGTTTTATATCGAAGAAAAATATCGTCAGCAGTGGCCGGATGTTTTTCCAAACAGATGAGTTTGAACAAGTACAGCCGATTTCCTTGCCAGGGCTGAATGTCGACAACACCTTGTTAGCCACCGCATTAAGTTTACAAAAAAAATACCTTGATAAACAAATTATCATTGTATCCAAAGATATCAATTTGCGGATTAAAGCCGGGATTTTGGGTATCTCTGCTGAAGACTATTATACCGATCAAGTCCTTGATGATGTGACCTTGTTGCACAGTGGTTTGCATGTGATCGAAAATGACTTTTGGGATACGCTGGGTAAAGACATGGCGGCTTGGAAAGAAAATGGCAAAACCTTTTATCGTATTCAGGGTGAATTAACCAAGCAATGGAATACCAATGATTGTCTTAGTACAAAGGATCGCGAATTTAATGCCATTGTGAAGCAAATAGAGGCAGACAGCGCCATTGTTGAAATGGCAAGAGATTACAAGCTTGAAAAGAATGCTGTTTGGGGCATTACCGCGCGCAATCGTGAACAAAATTTTGCACTAAATTTATTGTTAGATCCAGATGTTGACTTTGTAACCTTACAAGGCTCTGCAGGCACCGGCAAAACTTTGTTGACCATTGCTGCCGCACTAACCCAGGTCTTGGATGAACGGCGTTACATTGAGATTATCATGACACGCGTGACCATACCCGTGGGTGAAGATATTGGTTTCTTGCCAGGAAGTGAAGAAGAGAAAATGACGCCATGGATGGGGGCACTCATGGATAATTTAGAAGTTTTGCATGGCACCCAAGAGGGAGGTAGTTTTGGCCGAGGTGCCACGGATGATCTGTTGAAAAACAAGATAAAAATTCGCTCCCTAAACTATATGCGCGGCCGAACCTTCTTGAATCGCTTTATCATCATCGACGAAGCCCAAAATTTAACACCAAAACAAATCAAAACATTGGTGACACGCGCGGGTCCTGGCAGTAAAATCGTATGTTTGGGGGACATTAAACAAATTGATACCCCGTATTTAACTGAAACGACCTCGGGTTTAACGTTCGCCGTTGATCGATTTAAACACTGGGAACACAGCGCGCATATGACGCTAACCCGGGGAGAACGCTCAAGATTAGCCGCTTATGCGGCTGAAAATTTATAAACCTGGAGTCATTATGTCCCAAGCTATTACTTTCGATGATGTGTTGCTAATCCCTGCTTACAATCATCATGAATCGAGGCGGATTGTTGATATCAGCATGACAGATCGTTTAGGTAAACTGTCATTACAATTGCCGGTGATGAGCTCAAATATGGATACCATCACCGAAAGCAAAATGGCTAACTTTATGCACAGCAAAGGTGGCATTGGCGTGCTCCATCGCTTTTTAAGTATCGAAGAAAATATTCAACAATTTAAGGCTTGCCAGGGATTGGTTTTTATTTCGGTTGGTTGCTCGCAAGCAGAGTTAGAGCGCGCTGCGGCGCTTCGCGATGCCGGGGCTGATTATTTTTGTGTCGATGTTGCTCATGCCCATGCCAAGTATGTTGGCAAAACTTTAAAAGATTTGCGTCAAATTCTAGGAAGTCGCTGTATCATGGCTGGCAACGTAGCCACTTATGCAGGGGCTGATTATTTGGCATCGTGCGGTGCAGATCTTATCAAGGCTGGGATTGGTGGCGGTTCGGTTTGCAGCACGCGAATTAAAACAGGATTTGGTGTGCCTATGTTGACGTGTATTGAGGATTGTGCGCGCTCTGATCGTTCGATTGTTGCCGATGGCGGCATTCGCACCTCCGGAGATATTGTCAAGGCTTTGGCTTTTGGTGCTGATTTTGTGATGATTGGCAGTATGTTAGCGGGTACTGAGCCAACTCCTGGTGATGTCATCACGAAAGATGATGGTACCCGAGTAAAAGAATATCGAGGCATGGCTTCACGTGAAGCGCAAGAAAGTTTCTTGGGCCAAATGCATGAGTGGAAAACGGCTGAAGGGGTGTCAACAGAGGTTCCTTATCGGGAGGATGCTGATCACACGATTGCCGATATTATTGGCGGGTTACGATCTGGGTTAACCTATGCCGGTGCCAACTCAATCAGTGAATTGCAACGTAAACTCAATTTTATAGAAGTGACACAAGCCGGCCGTATAGAAAGCATGCCGCATCGGTTGTTAGATGGTTTATAAGTTACACCGGGGCAAACTCAACCTTTATCTCGCTGATGTGCTTGTTTGGCGGTTTGCTGTTGGCGTGGTGACGACATGGCTGATGTCACTCACCTCGTTTATTTGCCTCGTTAAAGTTGCTGAATTAGGCTGATGGCCTTGAGCGTAGGCGCTCAATTGATTGATCTGCCTATCCGCGGCCTCTAAGATCAGTAATGATCGGGGATGTTCTTTATATTTGTCTCTAAGCGCTTGAATCTTAGCCAAGTCTTCGGCAAAGCACACACCCAGTTCAGCTTTTTGTTGGGTGATATTCTGCAAGCCTCTGTCTAAAGAGGCTTTATTATAGGGCGTGTCTTGGGTGGAATACCCCGCACTTTTCATCAGTTGGTGTTTTGTAATTTCATAGGCCAATTTAAATTGGCATACCATGAGTTTTTGTATCAGTTGGGCTTGATGTTTTATCATCATTTCTACATCAGCCCAAACCTGTTCATGATTGAAAGAATCGGTTAGTTGGGTTTCAGGGTGTTCATTCATAAGGACCTCTTTATATTCCAATTGGGGCTAACACCACCGCCGTGGTAGCCGCTGCTTGTTCAGCAGCCACAGCCGTCGCTTCAGCTGCGGCCTGTGCCGCTGCTGCCTGTTGCGCTGCCGCGGCTGCTTCTTGCGCCGCTGCTGCGGAATCTTTGGATGCTTCTTGTGCCGCTTGCGCGGCGGCTGTATCAGCACCAGCTTGCTCTGTGGCTTGACCAGCCGCATTTTCAGCACCATTGGCTGCGGTATTGGTTTCTTGAGCCGTTTCTTTGGCAGCTGTTTTTTCAGCAGCCGCTTTGTTTACATCGTCATAAGCACTTTTTAATTCATCTAGATCCGAGCTTAATTCCTCTCCAACCTCTGATAGTTCGTTCTCTCCAGAGTTTAAATCGGTTTGTGATTGTTCATACTCCATTTGTGCTTGCTCTGCCTGCTGATTGGCGCTATCTAATCGGTTTTGAGCATCTTTTAGATTTTGCTCTGCTTGACGCATGGCTTCTTCTTGCCCTTCTTTTGCAGCCTCCTCAGCTGCTTTTTGCATATTTTGAACTTCTGTTTGCGCCCCTGATACGTTGTTTTGGGCTTGATTTAGTGATTGTTGTTTGCCTTTACTTGCCTCTTTTAATTTATCAACATTTTTTTCTGCCTCATGGTGTTTATTGCGGGTCATTTCATACTTGTCTGCTGCTTTTTCTAACTTGTCGCTGGCTTTTGATAATTTATCTGAGGCTTTATTTAAGTCAGCCTGGGCTTTATTCGCAATGTCCCTAGCAGCGCTCGCCTCATCCTGGGCTTTCAGTGCATTTTGGCCGGACTGATCTGCCACTTTGTCTAGTTTGTCAGCCTTTATTTTATCAATATTCGCGGTATTTTGGGCTTGCTGTGCGGTTCTTTGCAATTTTTGAACTTCAGCTGCGCTGCCTGAATCAGGTGTTTGTGCTAAGTTTTTTTCAGGAGATACTACGGTGTCATTGACCTTTCCCATCTGCATTTGTTGTGCATTTTCCAACTGAGTTTGATATTGCCCCATTTCGATATCTGCTTGTTTTGCTTCCTGCGCAGCAGATTGATATGCGGATTCATCAGTGGCCCACTCCTGTTCTGCCAAGTCTGCTGTTTGTTGCTGAATGGTTGCTTCATCATGCGCTTGCAGCGCTTCATTTTCGGCCTGTTGATATTCCGACTCGTTCACGGCTACTTTTTCTTGAGCGCTATCCAAGGTCTTGAGGTCGTTTTGATAGTTTTCTTTGGCTTTTAAAGCATCTTGGTGGGCTTGGTCATAATCTAAACGAGCTTTGTCTGCGTCGACATTTGCCTTATTGGCAACCTCGTTTAGCTCATCGGCTTTTTGGCTCAGTTCCGTCGCGCTCTGTTGTGCTTCTTGAGCACTTTGCTGCGCTTCTTTCGCAGCTTGTTGGGCCTCATCAGCTGCAGTTTGGGTGCTATCAACCTGCTCTTTTAACGTATCTAATTCTGGTGAATCAGGCGATTCATTTTTCATCTTTTCATACTGATCTTTTACTTTGTTCGCCTCGTCTTGTTTACTTTCCGCCAGTTTGGTTTTTTCGTCGGCCAGACTTTTTTGACTATCCGCAGTGGTTTGTGCGGTTTCTGCTTCCTTGGTGGCGATATTTGCTTCGCTTTGGGCTTTGCTGGCATGATCTGCTGCTGCATCCTGGGTTTTTAGCGCTTGATTTTCGATTTTCTGTGTTTGTTGTAAAAAATTCTTAGATGCTTTCACATTCTGTTGTGCATTGGTCAGTGTTTCACGGGCTGATGAGAGTTCTTTTGCTGCAGACTGTTGTTTTTGAATGGCTTTCGTCGCTTTATCCGTTGATGCTTGAGCTTCTTTGGATGCTTGTTCAAAAACAGATTTGGATCCATCTGCTTTGGAACGGAGTTGATCGGCTTTTGCATGCAAGTCCTCAGATTTTTTTGTCGCCTTCTTGAGCGCGTCTTCCAGTGACTTCATATCGGGCTGGATTTCTGATGCTTTGGGGTGGGCAGCAAGTGGGTCTGTAGCATTGGCAAGTTGTTGCGCTTGCAGCCCCTGTGCATGATTTGCAGCGTCGCTAGCCGCCTTGGCTTCTTGGTTTAGTTGGGAATCGATGAGTTGTTGTTTGTCTTGATTTTCAGTGGCTTTTTGCTTACCTTCAAGCTCCTGTTTATTTTGTTCTTGAAGCCGCTGTTGTTTTTGTGCTTGCGCCGCTTTTCTATTTGCTATCAATTTTTTTATGTATTTACGCATAGCGGTTTCAGCCGCATTTTGTACGATAGATTTTAGGATGTTGGTTATTGGATCCGACTCTTCTTGTTTACCCATGCTACCTCTCCGCGAATGAAGCCATTCAATAGAGCGATTGCCTAACCAGCCTCTGCCACTAAAGCAAAACGCACGGGTTATGTAAGCGCTCTAATAGGTTGTTACCATCACGCTCTCCACGGCGCAGCCTACCTGCTCTAAGTTGGTTGGGCCTTGGCCCAAAAAGAGCTTGGTTGAAACGGCGGTCAATGCTGTTTTTCCTCAGCCTGAGCGGGCTTTTAGGAAAAATCATCATTTTAATCACAGCCTATTTTTAGCGTGACGCGGTGGAAAAATACCTATACCATTATTGTAGGACTTTTTACCCATTTATGCGAGATTATGAACAGAAATATCAACATCCATGACTTTAACTTCATGTGGCGTGGTCGGTCTGTTCGCCCATTGACCTCAGAAGACATGCATCTACTGAATCGAATAGATGTTCGTCGCCACGATACTGGGCGGGCTTTGCTGTTAGTGCATGGTTTTTCATCATCGCCGGCGATTTTTCGGGCCTTGATTCCATCTTTGGTTTTTTATGATGCGATTTTGTGCCCAGTTTTACCAGGTCATGGAGAGAGCGTGGATGCCTTAAAAGCCTCCACAGCTGCCATGTGGCAGCAAACCACGAAGGAGGCTTATCAGGCTTTGGCTGAAAATTACGAGGTCATTGATGTGATGGGTATCTCGTTGGGTGGGATATTGGCGTATGAGCTCAGTAAGCAAGTTAGCATCAATCATCTTTACTTACTGGCCCCTGCTTTTATTTTGACAGGCCCTACGTTTTTGCAATTGATTGGCGCAAAGATTTTGCGTGGTTTGGGTGTCAAAGGGCTGAAGAATTATGGTGGTAATCTTTATACAAACACCTATCAGGAGCTGACTTATCGGCAATTACCTCTCCCCGCTATCATCGAAATCTTAACCCTGGTTCACCGCTTTAAATTTACACCCCCCACATGTCCTACTGATGTATTTTTAGGTCGTTTTGATGAGGTGGTTCGCTCCCCGGCCATTGCTCGCTTGTTTGAACAAGACCCCCAGACCACCCTGCATTGGTTAAATCAATCGGCTCATATTTTAACGCTGGATGGTGATATTGAGGAGATTATCAATTGTGTTAAAAAAGAAAACCAATTTTGAGTGAAATAGATACAGTCTCGCTCAATCCCATATCCCGCAGTAAACTCATGAATAAAATACCCAGTATGGTTTTCCTAGGCAGTTAAGTATTATTTTTTGCCTATCAATAATATTTGACAACACCACCTCATTTTTATCTTGCCGACTGTGATTTTTGTCTTATATTGGGCGTTGTTGCATAAATAAAATTTTGGACGAAAACCGCTCTGTCAGGTTTCGGTCAGCACACTTTGTATGATTCAGGCATTCCAAGTGATGTCATTCGATTTAGTACGCGCACAGCTATCCCGCCTTCCGTTTTTTGTTGCGGAATTTCTCTAGCTTTCAGGCGTTGTTGAATAAATGGGGTGCCCGTTGTCATTTTAGATAAAATTTGTTCTATTACAAGCGGACTGCTATTGTACCAACCATTTCTTACTTTATAAATTAAATCATGCCAAACAAACATAACGATAAATACCGCCACAAATTTAAAAAAGCGGCTTACAAAGTTAAAAATTGGCCAAAATATAATGATGCGTTGAGAAAACGCGGCGATATTACGGTATGGTTTACAGAGGAGGCCATTCAGGCTTGGATCCCAAAGTGTACTGGCATGAAGGGTCGTCCACAGAAATACTCTAATTTAGCGATCGAGACCTGCCTATTTTTACGCATGGTTTGTTCTTTACCGCTGCGCCAGATGGAAGGTTTTGCTCGATCATTGGTTCGTTTGATGAGGCTGAATTTGAATGTTCCAGATTACTCAACGCTCTCTAAACGTAGTATCAATCTTGAGCTGAGCGCACTTGCACAAACACTTAAGCCGGGCAGTCACATTATTATTGATTCAACTGGACTGAAGGTTTATGGAAAAGATGAATGGCATCAAGACAAGCATGGTGTCAACGCACGGCGGACTTGGCGAAAGCTTCATATTGTCATTGATGAAAAGCATCAAATCATCGCCTATGACATCACTGATAATTCAAAAGGCGATCCAACAACCGCCGTGGATTTGTTGGGTCAAATAGAGCACTCATTCAACGTGGCTGTAGGTGATGGCGCTTACGATAGCGTTAAACTCACCAACGCCATTTTGAGCAAACAGCCTGATGCGAGCATAGTGATTCCTCCGCCATCAGATGCAGTGATTAGCCAGGATGGTAATAGCCTGCGTGACCAGCACATCCGTTTACTCGAAGAAGTTGGGCGCATCGCCTGGCAAAAAGAACACGATTACGGACTACGAAGCCATGTCGAGTTGTGTATCCGTCATTCCGCAGTAACTTTCTAAATTAATTTTCTGCACAAAACTATTGACACGTGGATCTGATTTTGATCTATTACTGCTTTTTGCGAGGCAGAAATGGATGCATCCCGTTTTGAGGTACAACGATTAGATCACTTG